>WJMD01000093.1 GCA_014728125.1 Candidatus Effluviviaceae Genus V sp. | reverse complement strand
GAGAGCAAGAGCGATGCCACGAACCGGATCTGAGGTGTAACGGCTTGCCGTCAACCACCACTCGACCCACGGGTGCCGTCAGGCCTTCGGCTTCCTCGGAAGCCACCCCGTTCCCGTCGCGCGGAGCTTCACCGGCCCGACGGTCTCCTCGACCGCCTCGAGAAGCTCCCAGCTCGCGATGAGATCGGCGATCGCCTCGATGTCCGGCGCGACGATGCGGTCCTTCTCGTACGTCGGGACGACCTCGCGGACCTTCGTGTGCGCCACGCGGGTACCCTTGCCCGGGGTCTCGCCCAGGAGGTCGAACGCCTGCGCGGCGCACATCATCTCGATGGCCACCACATTGACGACGTTCCCGTTGATCTCGCAGAGCTTCCTCGCTGCGATGGGCCCCATCGAGACCGTGTCCTCCTGGTCCGCCGCCATCGAGAAGTTGTCGACGACCGCAGGGTGCGAGAAGACCTTGTTCTCTGAGCAGAGCGCCGTCGCCGTGTAGTGCGCGAGCATGTAGCCCGAGTTGAGGCCTTCGCTCTTCACGAGGAACGCCGGGAGCCCGCCGTTCAGGTGCGGGTTGACGAGCCGATTGATGTGGCGCTCCGACAGCGAGCCGATCTCGCTCATCGCGATGCCCAGGTAGTCCAGGGCCATCGCGATCTGCTGACCGTGGAAGTTCCCGCACGAGAGCTGCTCGCCCTCGTCCGGGAAGAAGAGCGGGTTGTCGGTGACCGAGTTCATCTCGATCTCGATCTGCTGCATGACGTAGTGGAGCGAGTCGATCGACGGCGAGTAGACCTGCGGGATGCACCGGATGCTGTAAGCGTCCTGGACCTTGCCCGAGCCCGACGCGATGAGCTCGCTTCCCTTGAGAAGCCGCCGCATGTTCTCCGCCACGACGACCTGCCCCTCGAACGGCCGGAGCTCGTGGATGCGCTCATCGAACGGCTCGAGCGGCGTCCGCAGCGCGTCGGCCGACATCGCGCTCGCGATGATGGCGTTCCGGATGATGCGGTCGGCGTCGTAGGCGCAGAGCGCGCCGCAGCCGGTGAAGAACTGCGAGCCGTTGATGAGCGCCAGGCCCTCCTTGAAGGAGAGCGTCAGGGGTGTGAGTCCCCCGCGCTCCATGGCGGCGCCGCCGTCCATGAGCTCGCCCTCGTAGAACGCCTTCCCCTCGCCCATCACGACGCACCCGATCTGCGCGAGCGACGTGAGGTCGCCCGACGTCCCGACGGAGCCCTTCTCGTTGACGGCCGGTACGACGTTCCGGTTGAGCATCCCGATGAGGGTCTCGAGAAGCTCCGGACGCACCGCCGAGTAGCCGCGCGCCAGGACGTTCGCGCGGAGAAGCATCGCGGCTCGGACCTTGTCCTCATCGAACCAATCCCCGACGCCGGCCGAGTGGCTCCGGATGATGCGGCGCTGGAGTTCTTCTCCCTGTTCCCCAGAGACCGCGACGCGCGCGAGCTCGCCGATGCCGGTCGTGACGCCGTAGATGAGGGCACCGGACTCCATCAGCTCTTCTGCGACCTTCCGGCATCTCGCGACGGCCTCGCGCGCTTCGAGCGCGAGTTCGACCGTGGCGTGGTTCCTGGCGACCTCGTGCACCTGGTCGATGGTCAGGCTCTTTCCGTCCAGTACGACCTTCATCGGCTACTCCTCCTGGGGGCGCACCCGCCCCGGCGAACGCGCCAACGAGAAGCCCGGGGACGTCGCCCCGGGCTTCCGCCACGTCCCTTCAGAGAACCTGTCCGCCGGACTACCCGAGGTCTCCGACGACCTTCTCGACCTCCTCGAGGATCTCGCACGAGCGCACGAGCTCCTTCATGGTCGTGTGGTCGGGGTAGAGCGGGCGGTCCTCGTCGAGATAGTCGACGTGCTTCCGGATGACCTTGTGCGCGGCATCGGTGCCCTTCGCGCGGTCGTAGTCGCGGAGATCCAAGCCCTGCGCCGCGGCCATGAACTCGATGCCAAGCACGCCGCAGGCATTGTCGATGATCTGGTGGTTCTTGATGGCCGTGTTCATCCCCATCGACACGAAATCCTCCTGATCGGCGGCCGCGGGGATCGACTGGATGCTCGCGGGCATCGAGAGGATGCGCTGCTCCACGATGAGGCTGTCGGCGGTGTACTGCGAGAGCATCATGCCGGACATGAGCCCCGCGCCCTTCGTCAGGAAGGGCGGCAGACCGACCGAGAGGGCCGGGTTCGTGAGTCTGTTCATCCGCCGCTCGCTCATCACGCAGACCATCGTGAGCGCGGCGCCCGCCATGTCCATCGGCAGGCAGACCGGCGTCCCCTGGAAGTTGGCGCCCGTCAGCGTGAGCTTGTACTCGGGGAAGAAGATCGGATTGTCGCCGACGCCGTTGAGCTCGACCTCGACCTGGCTCTTCGCGTACGCGACCGCGTCGTGCGCGGCGCCTACGACCTGCGGCGTCGAGCGCATCGAATAGGCGTCCTGGACCTTCATTTTGAGCCGCCCCTCGGCGACGTCGCCGCCCGCGAGGAGCTTGTTGAGCGCGTTGGCCGTCCTGACGGCGCCGGCGAACCCGCGCACCTCGTGAAGCCTGACGTCGTAGGGCTTCATGTTGGCCATCAGCGCCTCGAGGCTCATGGCGCAGGCGATCTCGGCCTGCTTGAGAAGGCGGTTGATGTCGTAGATATGGACCGCGGCCATCGCGGTCAGGAGGTTCGAGCCGTTGATGGTCGCGAGCCCGTCGCGCGCCTTGAGTCCGGGCACCTCGATGCCGGCCCGCTTCATCGCCTCGGCGCCCGGGAGGATCTCGCCCTCGTAGTAGGCCTCACCCTCGCCCATGAGAAGAAGCGCGATCTGGCTCATCGGTGCCAGGTCGCCGCAGGCCCCAACCGAGCCCTTCTGGCAGACGACCGGCGTGACGCCCTTGTTGAGCATCTCGACCAGCGTCATCGTGATCTCGGGGCGGCACCCCGACTTCCCGTGGCAGTGGACGTTGATGCGTCCGGCGATGGCGCCGCGGACGTACTCGATGGGCGCCGGGTCGCCGATGCCGGCGGCGTGGTTGTAGATGAGGTACTTCTGGAACTGCTTGACCTGCTCGTCGTCGAGCACGACCTCGGAAAACTCGCCGATGCCGGTGTTGACCCCGTACATGATCTCGCGGGCCTCGATCTTCTCCTCGAGCATGGCGCGGCACGTCTCTATCCGCTCAATGGCGTCGGGAGCGACCTCCACCTTCTCGCCGTTCCGGGCGATCTGGACCAGCTTCTCGACCGTGAGCCCGCTGCCGTTCAGTGTGATCGACATTCCTCGTCTCTCCTGGTGAAGTTGTGGCAAAGGAACCGGCCCGTGGCCGGGCCGCAGGCAAGAGAATAGCAAAGGGGATGTGGGGGGTCAACAGAACGAGGCACGGGGCGGTCCGTCCGACCGGCCGGGCTGCCGGACGGGCGGCGCGTCCGCCGACCCAACGAGTGCTGGCATCGGGACCTATCTTGCCATAGCATGGGCATGTATGAGAGCAGCGGCGGGAAGCTCGCTCTCGAACCACAGGAGGAGCACGACGTTGATTGAGCTTCTGCTGAACGATGTCCTCGCGCGGACGAACACCCACCCCGGGACGGTCGCGCTCGACCTTATCCGGCGCGAGTTCGGTCTCAAGGGCACGAAGGCCGGCTGCCGGGAGGGCGACTGCGGCGCATGTACCGTCCTTCTGGGACAGTTCGAGGGCGACCGCCTGCGTTACCGCGCCGTCCCCTCGTGCCTGCTGCCGGTCGGAGAGCTCCACGGGAAGCACGTCGTGACAATCGAGGGACTGACCGGCGAGGGATTCACCCCCGTGCAGCAGGCCATGGTCGACGAGGGCGCCACGCAGTGCGGTTTCTGCACGCCCGGGTTCATCATATCGATCACGGGCTTCCTCCTCGCGAGCCCCACGCTCTCGCTCGACGACGCGAGGGCCGCCATCGAGGGAAACATCTGCCGCTGCACCGGATACATCTCGATCGTGCGCGCCGTCGAGCGGGTCCTCGACCGCACCGGGGAGTCGCTCCCGCGCGCCGAGGACCACGTTCCCGGCGACCGGACGCGCGAGCTCGTACGGACCGGTGTTCTGCCCGCTCTCTTCCTCGAGGCTCCTGACCGGCTGCGCCGCGTGGCCTCTTCGCCGCCCGGCCCGAGAGACGGGGGCATCCTCGTGGCGGGCGGCACCGACCTCTTCGTCCAGCGTCCCGAGGACCTCAGACACTCCGAGCTCTCGTTTCTCTCGCGACGGAGCGATCTCACGGGCGTCCGTGCCGACGACGACACCGTCGCGATCGGCGCCGCCACGCCCGTAGAGGACCTGCGATGCGACGCGACGCTCCGCGACCTGCTGCCGGGGTGGGACGACGCGCTGACGCTCGTCTCCTCCGGGCTCGTGCGGAACCGGGCGACCGTCGGCGGGAACATCGTCAACGCCTCGCCGATCGCGGACCTCACGATCATGCTGCTGGCGCTCGACGCGACCCTCATGCTCTCTCGCGGCGGCGAGACGAACCGGCTTCCGCTCAGGTCGTTCTACCGCGGATACAAGGAGCTCGACCTCAAGGACGGGGAGATCGTGGCCGCCATCGAGTTCCCCCGCCCGGCCCCGGGCGCGCGCTTCCACTTCGAGAAGGTCTCGCGCAGAGGCCACCTTGATATCGCCGGCGTCAACTCGGCAGCCGTCATCGAGGCGGAGAAGGACGTCGTGAGACGCGCCTCGATCTCGGCCGGCGGCGTCGACTGCGTCCCGCTCCATCTGACGAAGACCTCGGAGCGTCTCGAGGGCGCCACGCTCTCTCCCGAGCTCGTCGAGGAGGTCGCCCGACTGGCCGTGTCCGAGACCTCGCCGATCACCGACGTCCGCGGCAGCGCGGAGTACCGCAGACGGCTGCTTCGTCGCCTCATCATCGCGCACTTCGTAGAGCTCTTCCCGTCACTCGAGCTGGAGGCGCTCATCGCATGAGCTCGGCCGACACACAGGCGCATGTCCGTGCGGCGTCACCGTTCGTGGACGACCTCCCCGAGCCCGAGGGGACGCTCCACGCCGCGGCCCTCCCCTCGCCCGTACCACACGGCAGGATCACCGCACTCCGAACCGAGTCGGCGGCCCAGTCGCCGGGCGTCGTCAGCGTCTTCACGGCCGCGGACGTTCCCGGCGAGAACCAGATCGGCGGCATCATCCAAGACGAGCCGCTGCTCGCGGCGGACGAGGTTCACTACGCCGGGCAGCCGGTGGCCCTCGTCGTCGCCGAGAGCCCGGAGGCCGCACGCGCGGCGCTCGACGACATCGAGCTCGAGATCGAGGAGCTCGAGCCGGTGTTCGACCCCCGCGTGGCCGCCGCGATGGGCTCTCTCATCGCCCCGGCCAGGACGCTCTCCCTGGGAGACACGGAGGGCGCCTGGGAACGATGTGCGACGGTCGTCGAGGGCCGCGTGGAGTCCGGAGGACAGGAGCACGTCTATCTCGAAACACAGAGCGCACTGGCCGTCCCGGAGCAGCGGGGCAGGCTCAGGCTCTACTCGGCGACGCAGGCGCCGACGGCCGTCCAGCGGATCGTCGCGCGCGTCCTCGGTTGTTCGATGCACGATATCGAGGTCGAGGTCCACAGGCTGGGCGGCGCCTTCGGCGGCAAGGAGGACCAGGCGACGGCGTGGGCCGCGATGGCAGCCGTGGCGGCCACGGCGCTCGACCGTCCGGTCAAGCTCGTCCTCGAACGCTACGAGGACCTCGTCATGACCGGGAAGCGGCATCCGTACTCGTCGGACTACCGTCTCGGGCTCGACGAGAACCTCAAGCTCGCGGCTTTCGAGGTCACCTACTATCAGAACTCGGGAGCGGCGGCCGACCTTTCGACCGCCATTCTCGAGCGCACCCTCTTCCACGCCACGAACAGCTACTTCATTCCGAACGTCCTCGCGACCGGTATGTGCTGTCGGACCAACCTTCCGCCGAACACCGCGTTCCGCGGCTTCGGGGGCCCGCAGGCGATGTTCGTCATCGAGGCGGCCATCCGGAGGGCTGCCGAGGAGCTCGGCGTCGAGCCGTGGCGCATCCAGCGGGCCAACCTCCTGGATGATGGCGACGAGCTCCCGTTCGGGATGCGCGTCGAGGGAACGACGGCCGTCCGGAGCTTCGATGAGGTCGTCGCCCGCTTCGACCCGGAACGCCGGCGGCACGAGATCGACGAAGAGAACGCGGCGAGCCACTACATGAAGCGGGGACTCGCGCTGATGCCGGTCTGCTTCGGCATCTCGTTCACGAACACGGTCCTCAATCAGGCTGGGGCGCTCGTCCACGTCTACACGGACGGCAGCGTCAGCGTCAGCACGGCGGCCGTCGAGATGGGACAGGGCGTCCTCACGAAGATCCGCCGCATCGTCGCGACGGCGCTCGGTGTCGACGAGGGGCGCGTCCGCATGGAGAGCACGAGCACCGCCCGCGTCGCCAACACCTCCCCGACCGCCGCGAGTTCGGGCACCGACCTGAACGGCATGGCGGCGCTCCTGGCGTGCCGGATGCTCGTCGACCGGCTTCGGCCGGTCGCGGCCGAGCTGACCGGGCGGGACGAGGCCGACGTCGCCATCGCGAACGAGAGGGTCACGGCGGCCGGCGATGAGACGGACGTCGGGTGGGAGAAGCTCGTCCGCGCGACCTACGAGCGCCGGGTCGACCTCTCGGCCCACGCGTTCTACGCGACGCCGAAGCTCCATTACGACAAGGACGCCGAGAAGGGACACCCGTTCGCCTATCACGTGTTCGGCACGGCGCTCGTCGAGGCCGTCGTCGACGTCCTTCGCGGAACGGCGACGGTCGACTCGGTCCGCGTCGTGCACGACGCGGGAAGGAGTCTCGACCTCCTCGTCGACCGTGGCCAGATGGAGGGCGGCATCGTCCAGGGCATCGGATGGGTGACCATCGAGGAGCTGGTGCACGATCACGGCGTGCTGCTGTCGGACGCGCTCAACACCTACAAGGTCCCCGACCTGCACTTCACGCCGCGTGAGTTCGAGGTCGTCTTCCTCGAGGACAGCGACAACCCGAACGCCGTGATGGACACGAAGGCGATCGGAGAGCCGCCCTTCATGTACGGCATCGGCGCCTTCTTCGCCGTTCGGGACGCGCTCTGCGCCGTTCGTCCCCCTATAGCGGACGCTCCGGTCGTCGCCCCGATGACGAACGAGCGCATCCTGGCCCACCTCGAGGGTGTCCGCGCGGACGCGATGTCGGGCGAGTACGGCTTCGCGTGCCGGCTGGCCGAGAAGGGGTGCGACGCATGGAACGAGGATGACGCCTCTCCGGAGCCGGGCGAACCGGCGGAGCGGCGGTAGCTCATGTGGATTCGCTACGAAAAGCGCGATGTGCTCTTCGGTCTCGTGGTCTACGCGGCCGGCGATACCGTCGCCACGCTCATCCTCGGGACCTACGACCCCGTGCGCATGCTGGGCATGATGCTGGTCGGCGCGACGATCTACGCCTTCGAGATCCCGAACTACTGCGAGCGCATCGAGATCTGCTCGAACCAGGTGTGCGGACCCGTGAGGGGCGCCCTGGCGAAGACGGGCCTCGCGCTCCTCTACTTCAATCCCCTCTGGATCGCGAGACACTTGCTCTTCATCGCCATCTTCTCCGGGAACTGGTCCGACGTCGGGCTCCCGATCCTCATGACCGCGCTCATCTCGTGGGTCGTCAACATCCCGATCTCCATCACCGGGAACGCCGTCATCCAGCTGGCGATCCCTCTCAGGTGGAGGTTCCTCGGAAGCGCGGTCTTCTCGGCGCTTCTCGCCGTCTACTACGCTCTCTCGGGAGTCTGGTTTGCACAGTGACGTCCCCATCTGGAAACGAGTCGTCGAGGCGCTCGAAGCGGACATCCCCGCCTGCCTGCTCGTCATGACGGACGCCTCCGGCGCGGTGCCGAACCGCCCCGGCGCGAAGCTGCTGGTCACGGGCGACGGCCGGCGCATCGGGACCGTCGGCGGCGGCATCCCGGAGCAGACGCTCGTCGAGCGGGCTACAGCGCTCCTCGCGACCGAGGCACGCGGCCGCTCCGAGGTCATCGAGATGGAGCACACCGAGGACGGCGTCGGGACGGCCTGCTCCGGGACGCAGACCTTCGTTCTCCTCCGCGTCGAGCCGGAGGACCTTGAGGCCGCGAAGGCGATCGCGGGGGCGCTCGAGACGGATCGACCCGCCACGCTCGTCATCGACACGAACGGCATCGCACTGACCGAACCGCGCCCCCGGGGAGAGGGCCTTCGATGGGTGGAGCGTAACGGAGCATGGCAGTACGAGGAGCAGCTTGGGCGGTCCGACGTCGTCACCATCGTGGGAGGCGGACACGCGTCCCTCGCGCTCTCCGGCGTCCTGGCCCCTCTCGGGTTCCGCGTCGTGGTCCTCGACGACCGGGAGGGCCTCGACACGATGGAGCGGAACATCTGTGCAGCGGAGCGGCGCATCATCGACTACG
>WJMD01000092.1 GCA_014728125.1 Candidatus Effluviviaceae Genus V sp. | reverse complement strand
TCGGACATCGGGACGATGGTCGCGATGCATCTTCCGGAGAAGCACCGCGAGGAAGCGGAGAAGAACCACATCAACGTCGTCATCGCCGGGCACATGGCGAGCGATACGCTCGGCATGAACCTGCTTCTTGACGCCGTCGAGAAGGCCGCCGGCGGCTCGTTCGACATCATCGAAGCCTCGGGCTTCAGGCGGTACGAGCATTAGGCATGTCCCCCCGGCCGGCGGACGACATCCAGACTACGCACACGAGATGAACGAGCACGCGCTCGGTGTTCTTGAATACAACAAGATCGTGGCGATGCTTGTGGACCGGACCTCGTTCGCTCCCGGTGCCGAGCTCGCCGCGGCGCTCGAACCGTCGACCGACCGGCGTTTCATAGCCGACCGGCTCGGTCGCGTGTCCGAGGTTCGCTCCGTTCTGGACGAGGGGCACGATGTGCCGCTCGGGGGCGTCGTCGACGTCCGCGCGGCCGTCACGTCGAGTCGGCGGGTGGGCGCTGCTCTCGCGCCCGGTGACCTCCTCGCCGTCGCCCGGACGCTCGAGCGGGCAGGCGCCGTACGGTCGTTCCTGGAACGCAGGAGCGACGACTGTCCCCGGACCCTCGAGGCGGCCGCGGGACTGGTCGATCTGCCGGAGCTCCGGGAGCGTATCGGTGCGGTCGTCGACAGCGAGACGCTCGAGGTCCGCGACTCGGCGAGCGCCGAGCTCAGGCGCATCCGTTCCTCGCTCCAGCGGACGCGGGCACGGATCGAGCGGAAGATCCAGGAGGTCCTCGAGAGGGAGACCGCTGCCGGCCGGCTTCAGGAGCCGGCCGTTCACATGCGGAGCGGCCGCCGGGTCCTGCCGGTCCGACGGGAGGCGGCCGGGAGAATCGACGGCATCGTGCACGACCGTTCCTCGAGCGGAGCGACGCTCTTCGTCGAGCCTCCCGAGACGGTGGCGCTGTCGAACGAACTCGCCGATCTGGTGTCGGCCGAGCGCGACGAGGTTCTCCGCATTCTTCAGGATCTCACGACGGAGGTACGGGGTTTCGCCGATGAGATCGCGGCCTCGGTGGAGGCGCTCGCCGAGGTCGATCTGACGCGCGCGAGCGCGGTCCTGTCGAAGGAGCTGGACGGCGTCGCACCCGAGCTGTCCGAAGCCGGCAGGCTGATCATCCGCGGCGGGAGGCACCCCGTCCTGATCGAGGCGCTCGGCGCGGACCGCGTCGTCCCGCTCGACTTTGAACTCGGAGGTACGGCGACGACGGTCGTCATCTCGGGACCCAATGCCGGAGGGAAGACGGTCGCCCTCAAGACGATCGGCGTCCTGCTCCTCATGGCGCAGAGCGGACTGCACGTGCCGGCCTCGGACGGAACCGAGCTCCCGGTACTGCGGGACTGCTTCGCCGACATCGGCGACGAGCAGTCGATCGAGATGAGCCTGTCGACCTTCTCGTCGCACCTCAGGACCCTCTCGGTCATTCTGAGGGAGGCCGGATCCGACACGCTGGTGCTGATCGACGAACTCGGGGCCGGGACCGACCCCGACGAGGGGGCGAGCATCGCCCTGGCGGTGCTCGAGGAGCTGACCGGGCGCGGCTCGCCGACAGTGGCGACGACCCATCTCGGTTCGGTCAAGGCCAGCGTTCATAACCGCGACCGGATGGCGAACGGCTCGATGGCCTTCGATCCGGAGACCTTCGAGCCCTCCTTCAGCTACGTCGCGGGCGTCCCGGGGGCGAGCCACGCGATGGCGATCGCCGCCCGCATGGGCATCCCGGAGCGGGTCCTCGCGAGAGCCAACGAGCTTCGCGATCAGGACGCCGCGCGGATCGACGGACTCGTCGCGGACCTCGTGGAGCGTGAGAGGAACCTCTCGTCGACGCTGGCGGACGCCGAACGGGAGCACGCGCGCGTCGAGCTTCTGGCGCGCGATTACGAGGACCGACTCTCCGGTGTGAAGGACGAGCGGAGGAAGATCCGCGGACAGGCGCTGGCCGAGGCGCGCGAGATACTCGACCGAGCCCAATCGCTCGTCGAGGAGACCGTCAGGGATCTCAAGGAACGGGATGCCGAGCGCCGCGCCATCAAGGAGGCGCGGCGGAAGATCCGGTCCGGGCGCGACACGGTCACCAGGAAGCTCGAGGAGGAGACGACGCCCGACGATCGGACGGAGGGCGCCCCGCCCGCCCGCCTCGAGGTCGGCATGCCCGTCCTCGTCGCCGGCGTCGGCCGCGTGGGAGAGCTGCTCGATCTTCCGGACGATCGAGGCAAGGTCCGCGTCCGCATCAGGAACGCGAGTCTCGAGATCGACGCGGACGATCTGCGAGAGGCCCCCGACGACGCCGTCAGGGCCCGAACCCACCGGCGCAGGGCGGCCTACACGGTCGAGGCCGACGAGGAGCCGGCCGTGGAGCTCCACCTCCGGGGGATGACGACCGACGAGATCCCCCGCAAGATCGAGCAGTTCCTGAGCAGAGCGGTGCTGCAGGGAATGCGCCAGGTGCGCATCGTGCACGGAAAGGGAACCGGAGCGCTCCGGTCCCGCACGCACGAGGTTCTGAAGGGCATGCCGCATGTCGTGTCGTTCCGACTGGGACGCTGGGGCGAAGGCGACACCGGCGTGACGATCGTCGAACTGGACTAGCCCGACGCTCCGGCGGGCCGATGGGGAGAGGCTGTGGCGCGAAGCATCCCTGACGAGCTCATTGACGAGATCCGATCGGCGAACGACATCGTCGATGTCATCTCGGAGCGCATCGACGTCAAGCGGGCCGGCCGCCGGTACAAGGCGCGCTGTCCCTTCCACCGCGAGAAGACCCCGTCCTTCAGTATCGACCCCGACAAGCAGCTCTACTACTGCTTCGGCTGCGGGGCCGGCGGCAACGTCTTCACGTTCCTCACCGAGTACGACAAGATCGGTTTCCTTGACGCCGTGCGCGAGCTGGCCGAGCGGGCGGGCATCGTCATTCCCGACGGAGAGAACGCGAGAGACGAGCACGAGGACCCTGTCTACAGGGTCAACGCCTTCGCGACGGCCTGCTTCGCAGCGAACCTGAAGGGGGCCCAGGGTGCGCCCGCGAGAGCGTACATCGAGCGGAGAGGCCTGACCGGGGAGACGGTCGAGGCGTTCAGGATCGGCTACGCTCCGCCCGGGTGGAACGGTTTGCTGAACGCCGCGCGCGCGAAGGGCATCGGCGACGAACTTCTCGAGGAGGCCGGTCTCGTCACGAGAAAGGACGAGGGTTCGCGTCTCTACGACCGTTTTCGCAACCGGCTCGTCTTCCCGCTGCTGGCCGCCGGCGACCGGATCGTGGGTTTCGGTGCGCGCGCCCTCGGCGACGATCCGGCGAAGTACCTCAACTCCCCGGAGACCCGTGTCTACCGGAAGGGGCGCTACGTCTACGGCCTCGCCCAGGCGCGGCCGGAGATGCGCGTGACGCGCGAGGCGATCCTCGTCGAGGGGTACATGGATGTCGTCTCGCTCTTCCAGGCCGGGTTCACGAACGTCGTCGCCTCGTCGGGGACGGCCCTCACGCCGGAACAGGCCCGCGTCATCGCGCGGTATGCGAAGACCGTGTTCGTCGCGTACGACGGCGACGACGCGGGGATCGCCGCCGCGGCCCGAGCGGCCGAGACGCTGGTCCAGACGGGTCTCAAGGTCCGCGTTGTGGCCCTGCCCGAGGGTGCGGATCCCGACTCGTACGTCAAGCAGCACGGCCCAGACGCGCTGACCGAGCGTCTCGCCGAAGGACTCGACTTCATCGACTTCGCCGTCAGGAGCGAGGCTCCCCAGTCGCCGGAGGATCGCGAGGCCGTCGCGCGCGGGCTCATCGAGACCATCGCGGGCGTCGGTGAACCGATCAGGGCCGATCTCATGCTCGAGAAGCTCTCCGATGCCATGTCGATCGGTCGGGGGGCGCTGCAGAGGGCATACGAGGACGCCGTCAGACAGCGGGCCGAGCGGCGCGGCCGGCGCGAGAGACGCAGGTCGGGTGAGCGGGACGACGCCCGGGAGCCCGTTCTCTCGGCCGCCGCCGAGGCCGAGAAGGGGCTTCTGGCGATCGCACTCGACGGAGGAACGAAGGCGCAACGGGTCTGTGAGAGCGTGACCGCGGAGGACTTCGTCGATCCGCTGGCACGTTCGATCGCCGAACTGGCGCTCGCACGCACGCGCGCGGGAGCCTCGCTCGACGCGGCCTCGCTCGTGGATGAGCTCGAGAACGAGGACGCCGCCGACCTCCTGGCCGAGATCGCCGCCATGGAGATCTCCGGCGAGGATGGCGAGCGGCTCTGCGATGACTATATTAGAGCGTTCCGACGCACGAAGCTCCAGCAGGAGATCGGCGACGCCGAACGGGCCATCCGTTCGGCCGAGATGGCGGGCGACGAGGACGCGTTGATCTCCAGCATGGCACTGAGACAGGAACTGGCGCGCCGGCTGGCCGAGCTCTCGGCCGGCGGGATGTCGGCGACAGGTGCTTCAACCCGGAGGCGAGACGAGACGCATGGCTAAACGCTCAGCGACGAAGGTTGTGGAAGCGATCGCGAAGAAGCACGGCGACTCGGGCTCACTCACCTACGAGGAGTTCGCGGGGTTCCTCGGCAACGACCTCGACATCGAGCTCGTGGACGATGTCTACTGCGGGCTCGCCGAGCGCGGGATCGAGGTCGTCGACAAGAAGACGAGGGATGCGAGGAAGAAGCGCGAGGGCAAGCGGCGCGCGAAGGCGCAGCCGAGACTCAGGTTCGACGATCCGGTGCGCATGTACCTCCGCGAGATGGGGCAGGTGAAGCTCCTCGACCGCGAGGGCGAGGTCTCCATCTGCAAGCGGATCGAGGCGGCCGAGGACCAGGCCTACGCGGCCATCTTCGAATCGCTGACGACGATGAAGAGGCTGGCGGGGCTCTCCGAGAAGCTGGCGGCCGAGAAGGTGCGCCTCGACCGCTGCGTTCGCGTCGACAGAAAGCGCAAGAACGCCAACAGCAAGGAGGAGCGCCGCCGGATCATCCGCCGGATGAAGAAGATCGCGAAGCTCGATTCCGAGCGGAGGGAGCTCAAAGCGAAGCTCAGGAAGGCGAAGCCCCAGCACGCCACTCAGACGATGAAGGCCCTGGCCCGGCGCGAGAAGGCCATCGCGTCCGAGTCTGAGAAGCTCGCTCTGCATCCCCGACAGGTCCAGAAGATGAGCGCGCGGATCGCCGAGCTGTGTGCGAAGCTCCGCCAGCACGAATCGGAGGTCCGGAGGCTCAAGCGCAAGCAGGAAAGGCTCGACTCCGGCTCCGGCAGGAAGGGCGGGAAGAAGGCGGGCTCCAAAAAGAAGGCAGCCACCGAGCTTGCCAACGAGGTGAGGAACCGGCGTAGGGCGATCCGCCGTATCGAGCGTGAGTGCGGTCTCTCGGCCGACGAACTCAGGGAGGTCCACGACAGGATCAGGGTCGGCGAGGAGGAGGCCCGGAAGGCCAAGACCGAGATGGTCGAGGCGAACGTTCGACTTGTCATCTCGATCGCCAAACGCTACACACACCGCGGGCTTGACTTCCTCGATCTGATCCAGGAGGGCAACACCGGCCTGATGCGTGCCGTCGAGAAGTTCGACTACACGCGCGGCTACAAGTTTTCGACCTACGCCACATGGTGGATCCGGCAGGCCATCACGCGTGCGATCGCAGACCAGGCGCGCACGATCCGTGTGCCCGTGCACATGATCGAGGCCATCAACAAGGTCGTCCGGACGACCCGGCAGCTCGTGCAGGAGGAGGGTCGCGACCCGTCGGTCGACGAGATCGCGGACAAGCTCGACCTTTCGGAGGACAAGGTCAAGGGCATCCTCAAGGCCGCACAGCAGCCGATCTCACTCGACCGACCGATCGGGGAGGACGAGGACTCGAGCCTCGGTGACTTCGTCGAGGACACCAAGGTCATATCGCCCTCGGACTACGCCTCGTTCAGGCTGCTTCAGAAGGAGATCGACAGCGTTCTGGGCGAGCTCGACCCGCGCGAGGAGAAGATCATCCGTCTCCGGTTCGGCCTCGAAAAGGACCAGGCGCCGATGACGCTCGAGGAGGTCGGCGCGATCTTCGGCGTGACGAGAGAGCGTGTCCGCCAGATCGAGAAGAAGGCGATCGGGAAGCTCCGACACTACAAGAGGAGGAGCCGGCTTCGCGGATACATCGACCTTCCCTGAGGCGCGATTCGTTGACACCCGGAAATGGGCCGTGATAGACTTCCCAGTCTCAGGCGGGCCCATAGCTCAGCGGTAGAGCAGCGGACTCATAATCCGTAGGTCCTTGGTTCGAATCCGAGTGGGCCCACCACGACGAGAACAGGCGGTCGGGCGATTAGCTCAGTTGGTTAGAGCGCCGGTCTCACATACCGGAGGTCACTGGTTCGAATCCAGTATCGCCCACCATTCCATGAGAGGAACCAGGGGCAGGCTTTGATACCGCACACAGGAGGACGCCCTCGCATCCATCGCGCGTTTCCCTCGGAAGCGCCTGACCGAAGGCCCGGCGGCATGTGTTCGGCGGGCGTCCGAGAGAGTGAGTCTCCCAGGGTGCGTCCGGAACGGGCGCACCCTTTGTTTTTCCACGTGAGCGTTTCCTTGTCCGGAGGGAGTCGGCGTGCAGGACGAGCTTGAGAGGCTGAAGCACCTCGCGACGATCGATGACGAGATCGCCGAGATGAGGGAGGAGAGCGCGCACCTCCCGGAGCGCGCCGCAGACCTGGAGGCGAAGAAGAAGGCTCTCGAGGATGCCGTGCTCGCGCGGGAGGCCGAGCTCGAGGAACTCACGAAGCAGCGGCTCCACGAGGAGCGGGACCTCGATGATCTGAAAGCGAAGCTCGAGGAACTGAAGAAGCGACAGCTCGAGATCAAAACGAACGAGGAGTACGCGGCGCTCATCCAGGAGACCAAGTACGCGGAGCGCCAGATCGGGGAGACCGAGGATCGCATCCTCCAGCTGCTCGAGCAGACCGAGGTCCTCCAGGGGGCCATCGCCGAGGCGAAGGAGGAGATGACCCGTTCCATGGAGGGGCTCGATGAAGAGCTGGCCGCCGTCAACAGCGAGATCAAGGAGGTCGAGGAGCGTCTCGAGATCAGACTGGACGAGCGGAAGCGGATCGCGATGCACCTCGACCCGCCGATCCTGAGTCGTTATGAGCGCATCCTCGAAAGCAAAGGCGACTCCGCAATGGCTCCCGTCGAAGGGGAGACGTGCTCCGGATGCTACGTCAAGCTGCCGCCTCAGACGGTCATCGAGGTCAGGAAGGCCAAGCGCATCATCGAGTGCGAGAGCTGTGGGAGAATACTCTGCTGGGCCTCGGAGGACGTCGATGGGGAAGCGTGAGGAGCGCCTGCTGCTCGAGATGATCGACGGCGTGCCGGTCGGCGAGGCGGCACGGAACGCCGGGCTCTCGCTCGAGTCGGCCCGGGCCTTCCTCACGTCGGTGGCCCGATTCGCCGCATCCGTCGGTTCGGGCATGGAGTTCGGGATGCCGGTCGGCGGGGACGCGGCGCTCGAGACTGAACTTGACGAGCTCGTCATCGAGACCGACGGGGCCTCGAAAGGCAATCCCGGCCCGGCCGGCGCCGGCGTGGTCGTCTTGACGCCCGGCGGGGTCGTCCTCGAGGAACTCTCGGAGCACCTCGGCACCGCCACGAACAACGTGGCGGAGTATGAGGCCGTGCGGATCGGGCTCAAGCGCGCACTGGAACTCGGCGCCCGGCGGGTTACAGTGAGGATGGACAGCGAGTTGGTTGCGCGTCAGCTCCAGGGACGCTACAAGGTGAAGAACAAGGGGCTTCTCGACGCCTATCTCCGCGTGGAGCCGCTCGTTCGTCAGCTTGACGATGTGTCGTTCGTCCCGGTCCCGCGAGGCGAGAACGCTCGCGCGGACCGTCTGGCGGGCCTGGGCGCGAAGAAGCGCCCGGTCGAGAAAGGCTGAGAGCGTACAGGAGGAGGTCAGGCGGTCGCGGACGGCCGCACGAGCCGTCCGAGGAAAGTCCGAGCTCCAGAGGGCAGGGTGCTGGGCAACACCCAGTGGGAGCGATCCCAAGGAAAGTGCCACAGAAAGGGAGACCGCCCAAGGGGCCTTCGGGCTCCCGGCAAGGGTGAAAAGGTGAGGTAAGAGCTCACCAGTGTTCCCGGTGACGGGGGCAGCTTGGTAAACCCCACCCGGAGCGAGACCAAATAGGAGAGGAGAAGCGGCCCGCTTCGCTATGACTCTCGGGTAGGTCGCTCGAGTCGGCGGGCAACCGCCGTCCCAGATGAATGACCGCCGCGGGGGACTGTTCGCGGTCCCTCGACAGAACTCGGCTTACGACCTCCTCCTGTCGAGACGCGATCCGATGCATCAAACGGCCCGGCGGGTTCCGTCGGCGGGCTCGTTGCTTTTTCTGGAGAGAGTATGGAGACAGCCCTCAGAAGACGCTGGCAGCTCCCGAGCGCGGAGAGCCGGGAGCTCGCCGCGCACCTGTCCTCGGAGCTCGGGACGTCCAACGCCTTCGCTGCGGTCCTCGTCAGTCACGGCGTCTCGACCGTGTCCGAGGCGAGGGCCTTCCTCAAACCGAGCCGCTCGATGCTGGCCGATCCGGAGCTCCTTCCGGACATCGAGCCGGCGATCGACCGCATCAGGCGGGCCGTCGAGCGGAACGAGAGGATCTTCGTCTGCGGCGACTACGACGTAGACGGCATCACCTCGATCGTGCTCGTCAAACGGTGCCTCGAGTCGGCCGGACTCGAGGTCGCCTTCTACATCCCCAATCGGCTGACCGAGGGGTACGGTCTCTCGGAGGTGGGCGTGCGCGCGGCCAGGGACTACGGCGCCCGCCTGATCGTCACCGTTGACAGCGGCATCACCGGGCACGAGGAGATCGCTCTCGCGAAGGACCTCGGGATCGACGTCATCGTGACCGACCATCACGAGCCCCAGGAGAGCCTCCCGCCGGCCGTCGCGGTCGTCGACCCGAAGCGAAGGGACTCGGACTATCCCTTCAAGCACCTGGCCGGCGTCGGGGTCGCGCACAAGGTAATGACGGCCCTGGCCATGGGCGACCGGGAGGTCGCGTACGCCGTCGACGAGACGCTCGATCTCGTCGCCGTCGGTACGGTCGCCGACATCGTACCGCTCATCGGGGAGAACCGGGTTCTGACGTCGCTCGGTCTCGATCGGCTTCGGGACACCGAGAACCACGGGCTCAGGGCTCTGATGGACGTTGCCGGCGTCGAGTCGGTGACCGCCAGGGCCGCGCACATCGGCTTCGCCCTCGGACCGCGCCTCAACGCGGCGGGCCGTCTCGGCGACGCCTCGATCGGTGTTGAGCTTCTGACAACCGGCAACCCCGAGAAGGCCGAGCGCATCGCCAGAACGCTCGACGGCGAGAACCGCAAGCGGCGTGAGCTCGAGTGCGCCGTCCTGGACGACGCCCTTCGGATCATCGAGGAGGAGGGGCTCCAGGACACGCGCCGCTCGATAGTCCTCTGGTCGGAGAAGTGGCATCCGGGCGTGATCGGGATCGTGGCCTCCAGGCTCGCGAAGCAGTACAACCGCCCGACCATCCTCTTCTCGGTCTCCGACGGGTTCTCGAAGGGCTCCGGGCGCAGCATTCCGGGCTTCGACCTGCACGCCGCGCTCGTGAGCTGCCGCGACCACCTCGAGAGCTTCGGCGGACACCGGCACGCGGCGGGGGTCTCGCTCGCGGCCGAACGGCTGCCGGAGTTCAGCAGGTGCCTCGAGAACGCCGTGTCGGAGAGACTGTCCGACGAGGACCTGGTCCCCGTCATCGACGTCGACGCGATGGTCGCGCTCGAGGACTGCACGTTCGAACTGGTGAATGAGATGAAGACGATGCGCCCGTTCGGTGCGGGGAACCCGGAGCCGATCTTCGGCACGAGACGGCTCAAGGTGATCTCCGCCAAGCGCGTCGGCAAGGGTCATCTGAAGCTGACGGTGGCACAGGGCGGCCGCACGATGGACGCGATCGGCTTCGGAATGGGCGAGGCGCTGGACGACCTCAGGGCGAGCGGCGGCATGGTCGCGCTCGCCTACGTGCTCGAAGAGAACACCTGGCGAGGCGTGACCAACCTCCAGCTTCGTCTCAAGGACATCCAGCCAGAGGTCTACTGATCCGCTCACCACGGGAGACAGAAGAGGGCCTGATGGACGGCAGCGAGTTCGCGGCTGAAGTCCTCCGGATCGACCCCTGCCTCGACGACGGGCTCGTCGCCCGGGCGCGCGAGACCGCCGCGCGCGCGCACGCCGGGCAGATGAGAGAGTCCGGCGACCCGTACGTCACGCACTGCGAAGAGGTCGCCCGCATTCTCGCCGGCATGGAGCTCGACACGGCGAGCGTTGCGGCGGGTCTCCTGCACGACACGATCGAGGAGACCGATCTCACGCTGGACGATCTGAGAAAGGAGTTCGGACGGGAGATCACTGAGCTCGTCGACGGTGTAACGAAGATCACCGGTCTGCGCCTCGAGAGCCGCGAGAGCGAACAGGCCGAGTATTTTCGGAAGATGCTGCTCTCCGTCGTCAAGGACGTCCGCGTGATCCTGATCAAGCTCGCTGACCGGCTCCACAACATGCGGACCATCGAGTTCCTCGATTCGGAGCACATACGGCGCATCTCCCTCGAGACACGAGACATCTATGCGCCGCTCGCGGCCCGCTTCGGCATGGCCAGGCTGCAGCGCGAGCTCGACGACCTCGCCTTCAGGTGGCTCGAGCCCGAGGCGTACGAGAGTCTCGAAGCTGAGGTCGCCGCCACCCGCGGCGCCCGCGACGCGATGATCGAGAAGTTCGCGCGTCCCATTCGCGAGAGGCTCGAGGAGGAGGGCGTCGAGGCGACGGTCACCGGACGGGTCAAGCACCTGGCGAGCATCCACAGGAAGATGGTGAGCCGCGGGAAGGCGTTCGGCGAGATCTACGACGTGCTGGCGGTCAGGATGGTCACCGACACGGTGGGAAGCTGCTACCGGATCCTGGGCATCGTTCACACGCTCTACGTCCCGGTGCACGACCGCATCAAGGACTTCATCGCCACCCCGAAGCTCAACGGGTATCGTTCGCTGCACACCACGGTCGTCGGACCCGAGGGACAGATGGTCGAGGTTCAGATCCGCACCGGGGAGATGCACGAGGAGGCCGAGTGCGGTATCGCCGCGCACTGGAGCTACAAGGAAGGGCGGCCGTGCGACGCCGAACTCACGGAGCGTCTAAGATGGGTGCGGCAGCTGCTCGAGGGCAGTGTCGAGCCCGGCGACGCCGACGAGTTCCTCGAATCGCTCAAGTTCGACCTCTACTCGGACGAGATCTTCGTGTTCACGCCGCGCGGCGACCTCAAACAGCTGCGGAGGGGGTCGTCCCCGATCGACTTCGCGTACGCCGTTCACACCGACGTCGGGAATCACTGCGCCGGCGCCCGTGTCAACGGCAGACTGGTTTCCCTCAGACACGAGCTGAAGAGCGGCGACACGGTCGACATCGTCACGTCCGACGCGGCCCACCCGACGCGCGACTGGCTCGCGCTCGCGGCCTCGTCGCGGGCTCGATCGAAGATCAGGCACTACCTCAGGGAGCAGGCGGACGGCGAAAGCGTCGCGCTGGGGAGACGCATCATCGACCGGGAGATCCGCAAGGCGGGGAAGAAGGCGAAGGGCACCTCGCTAGACGACCTCGCCCAGAGCCTCGGGTTGGACGGCGCGCGCGAGCTGGCCGCGGCCGTCGGGCGCGGCGAGATCGTCGCGGAGACGATCGCACAGCGCCTCACACCGCAGAGGGACGGAGCGCGCGGGCTCGTCGACCGTCTGACTCGCCGTGTCCGGCGGCCCGAGACCGGGGTCCGCATCGACGGCCTTTCCGACATAATGATCACGTTCGCCAAGTGCTGCCAGCCCGTTCCCGGCGACCAGATCACCGGCATCGTGACGCGGGGGCGCGGCATCTCGGTCCACCGCGTCGGGTGCCCCAATACGTTCGGCCCGACGATCGACGATGCGCACAGGGTGCCGATCGAGTGGGACGTGCGCGACGGACAGACGTTCCCGGCCAGCTTCGTCGTGAGGGGCGACCTCCGGTCCGACTTCCTGGCCGACGTCTCCCGCGCCATCGCCGACGAAGGCGTCGAGGTGACGGGGGCGACGATGTCAACCGAGGGCGGCGAAGCGTCCGCGCGCTTCCGCGTCGAGGTGGGGAATCTCCATCGTCTCAAGAGGCTGATCCGGATCGTCAGGCGACTGAAGGGCGTGGCGTCCGTGGAGCGGCGACGGCCGCCGTCGGGCGGGCGCAGAAGGAGAAGAGCGTGAGGGCCGTGCTGCAGAGAGTCAGGCGCGGAAGCGTCGCCGTGGACGGCGAGGTTACCGGCGAGATCTCCCGGGGGCTGGTCGTTCTGATCGGCGTGGCTCCGGAGGACACCGACGCGGACGCGGACTGGCTGGCCCGCAAGACCGTGGATCTCAGGATCTTCGATGACGATGAGGGCAGGATGAACCTCTCGCTCGCAGACATCGAAGGCGGCGCGCTCGTCGTCTCGCAGTTCACGTTGCTGGCGGACTGCCGCAAGGGACGGAGGCCGAGCTTCACGGGCGCGGCCCCGCCGGAGGTCGGCGACGCACTCTACCGGCGGTACGCCGACGCGATCGCCGGGGCCGGTGTCGACGTCGCGACCGGCCGTTTCGGAGAGCGTATGCTCGTCGAGATCGAGAACGACGGCCCCGTTACCATTCTGCTCGACTCGGCGGTCCGACCCGGGTCGGGGAAGGGCGCGAGAGGGGGAGGCGCCGGATGAGCTGCGCGTTCGTGACGTCGAGGATCCGTGAGCTGCCCCTCGTTCTTGCGTCGGCCTCCCCGAGACGATCGAGGATCCTCGAGGGTCTCGACGTCGACTTCGTGCACGAACCGCACTCGATCGATGAGCGCGAGCTCCCCGGTGAAACGCCCGAGGCCCATGTCGTCCGTCTCGCGCGCGAGAAGGCGCTCGACACGGCCCGCCGGCGCGACCGCGGCACGGTGCTGGGCGCCGACACGATCGTTCTTTTCGAGGGACGCGTCATCGGCAAGCCCGCGGGCGAGGAGGACGCGCGAACGATGCTCTCGATGCTCCAGGGGCGGACGCACGATGTGCTGACCGGTCTCGCGCTCGTGAGGGCAAGCGACGGGGCGGTGGTCTCTGACGTCGAGCGGACCCGGGTCACGTTCCGGGAGCTCGACGAGCGGGAGATCGCTCAGTACGTGGCGCACGGCGAACCGATGGACAAGGCCGGCTCGTACGCGATACAGGATTGCGGCGCGGGGCTGGTGCGCCGCGTGGAGGGCTGCTTCTACAACGTGGTCGGCCTGCCGGTCGTTCTGCTGCTCACTCTGCTGGACGACCTGGGGGCCCTGGAGAAGTACGAACGGATGGAGGCATGATGTCCCGAGGCGGGGCTTTGGAGGGCCGTGGCTCTCACAGGACCATCGAGTGGCTTCAGGATCGGGTCCGCCTGATCGATCAGACGCGTCTGCCGCTCGACGTGGCGTACAAGGAGACGGACGACTACCGTGATATCGCGGAGTCGATCAGGCGTCTCGAGGTGCGGGGCGCGCCGGCGATCGGTGTGGCGGCCGCGATGGGCGTTGCGCTCGCGGCGCTCGAAGCGGAGAGGGCGGACGGGGGGGAGTTCACGAGAGCGGTCAGGGAGGCCGCGGAGCATCTCAGGAGCACGCGGCCGACGGCGGTCAACCTCGGCTGGGCGGTCGACCGCATGCTCGCGGTGCTCGCCGCCGCGGACCCGGCGTCTGCACGCGAGGCCCTCGTGAACGAGGCCGTCGCCATCTACGAGGAGGACCGCAGGCTCTCGCGCTCCATCGGAGAGCACGGCGCGGAGCTTCTCGAGGACGGCTACACGGTGCTCACGCACTGCAATGCCGGTGGGCTCGCGACGGCTGAGCTCGGAACAGCCCTGGCGGTCATCTACGTGGCGTCCGAGCAGGGGAAGCGGGTTCACGTCATCGCCGACGAGACCCGCCCGCTGCTCCAGGGCGCGCGGCTGACCACGTGGGAGCTCATCGACCGCGGCATCGACGTCACGCTGCAGTGCGACAGCGCCGCCGCCGGCGCGATAGCCGGCGGGCTCGTCGACTGCGTGATCGTCGGGGCCGACCGCATCGCCGGGAACGGCGACGTCGCCAACAAGATCGGCACCCTGAGCGTTGCGCTTGCAGCCGATCGCTTCGGCGTCCCGTTCTACGTCGCTGCGCCGACGTCGACGCTCGACGCGTCGCTTGCGAGCGGAGGGAAGATCCCGATCGAGGAGCGCGCGCCGGACGAGGTGACGGTGTGCGGCGGAACGAGGGTCGCCCCGCCGGGCGTCGCCGTCAGGAACCCCGCTTTCGACGTGACCCCGGCCGAGCTGGTGAGCGCCGTCATCACGGACCGGGGCGTCTTCAGACCGCCGTACGATCGGACGCTGTTCGGGAAGGAGAGCTGACGAGCTTCCTTTTCGGAGTTGAACCGGACTTGACAGGCGCGAACCCGCCTGCTAAACTATCTCGTTCTGACTGGGAAACATGCCTGCCCGGGGCCTGTCGCAACGGATGACGGGTCGCGGGACAGGGGCAACGTACGTCGGAGGCAGGTGCATGTCGACACACGTCACCAAGCTCTCTGAGATCGAGCGGCGCCACTACGTCGTCGATGCAGAGGGTCAGGTTCTGGGCCGGCTGGCGACGAGGGTGGCTTCGGTCCTTCGCGGGAAGGGCAAGGTCAACTACTCTACGCATCTCGACGTCGGTGACTTCGTCATCGTCGTCAATGCGTCGAAGGTCGTGCTCACGGGCAACAAGATGGAGGAGAAGAGCTACTTCCGTCACAGCGGGTATCCCGGGGGCGAGAAGCACGTTTCCGTCAAGCGTCTCATGGAGACGCGACCGGAGGAGGTCGTGCGGCGCGCGGTCCGCGGGATGCTCCCGAAGACCAAGCTCGGACGGAAGATGCTCAGGAAGCTCAGGGTCTACGCGGGTCCGGATCATCCCCACGAGGCGCAGAATCCGGAGCCGCTGACCTTCTAGACGGCGTCCGCGTTCCGCGAGAGGAACGCGAAGGGAGAGGAACATGGAGAGCACCTTGCAGGCCGTCGGAAGGCGCAAGGAAGCGGTCGCCAGAGTGCGGCTCGTCCCCGGAACGGGGGAGCGGACCGTCAACGGGCGGCGCATCGACGAGTACTTCAACCGGCCGACGACGATCCAGGAGATCGGCCGTCCGCTGGACCTGACGTCGACCGCCGACCGTTATGACGTGCTCGTCAATGTGCGGGGTGGCGGCATGACCGGCCAGGCCGGCGCCATCAGACTGGGCATCGCCCGGGCGCTCTGCAAGGTCGACGAGAACTACCGCAAGCCGCTCAAGCAGGCGGGCTTCCTGACGCGCGATCCGAGGGTCAAAGAGCGCAAGAAGTACGGGCAGAAGGGCGCCCGGAAGCGCTTCCAGTTCTCGAAGAGGTAGAGGCCGTCCAGCCGGGCCGCCCGGAATGTGGCCCGGCGGACACATCACACACGCGTCCGGACCGCGGGCGGGGGGTGCGCTCCCGACGGGGTGCCCGCCGGCGGGATGATGGGCGCGGAGGACCAACCACAGAAGGAGACACGCAGCATGAATATCCCCGACATGAGGACCCTGCTGGAGGCGGGCGTCCATTTCGGGCACCAGACCCACCGGTGGAATCCCAAAATGAAGTCCTACATCTTCATGAAGCGCAATGGGATCCACATCATCGATCTCGCCAAGACCATCGGACTGATGCAGGTCGCTGCTGACGCCATCGCGGACCACGTTCGTCGAGGACAGCAGATCCTGTTCGCCTGCACCAAGCGGCAGGGGCAGGAGATCGTCCGCGAGGAGGCGATCCGGTGCGGCATGCCGTACGTCACCGAGCGCTGGCTCGGTGGGACCATGACGAACCTGCGGACCATTCGCCGGAGCGTGCGGCGTCTCGAGGACATCGAGAGGATGTCCGAGGACGGCACCTTCGACCTTCTCTCGAAGAAGGAGGCGCTCGGTCTCGAGCGCGAGCGGGCCAAGCTGGCGAAGGTCCTCGACGGCATCCGGTCGATGGAGCGCCTGCCCGGCATGGTGTTCATCATCGATACGCACAAGGAGCGGATCGCTCTGAACGAGGCGAACAAGCTCGGGGTTCCGGTGGTCGGTGTCTGCGACACCAACGCGGATCCGGAGCGCTGCGAGTACACCATCCCCGGCAACGATGACGCGATCCGGTCGATCCGGCTCTTCTCGTCGTTCGTCGCGGACGCCGTGCTCGACGCCAAGGCGACGAAGAGCGAGGGGCGCGAGGGCGAGGCCGCAGAGGTCCCCGCCGCATCCGAGAGCGCCTGACGACCGTTTCATCCAGGTCCCGATCACCGAGAGACAGAAGCCACACGAGTCCGTTCGCGGAGGGCAAGCGACTCCATGGAGATCAGCGCGCAGGACGTAAAGACACTGAGAGATAAGACCGGCGCCGGCATGATGGACTGCAAGAAGGCGCTTGTTGAGATGGGGGGCGACCTCGAGAAGGCCGTCGAGCATCTCCGGAAGACGGGGATCCTGAAGGCCGAGAAGAAGGCCGACCGTCCGACGGGCGAGGGGCTCATCGCCTCGTACGTCCACGCCGGATCGAAGCTGGCGGTGCTCGCCGAGATCAACTGCGAGACCGACTTCGTCGCCAAGACCGACGAGTTCAAGACCTTCTGTCACGATATTGCCATGCACATCGCCGCGCAGAACCCGACGGTGGTGTCGCGTGAAGACCTTCCAGAGGACGATATCGCGCGCGAGCGCGAGATCCTCTCAGAGCAGGCGAGGGCTTCAGGCAAGCCCGACGACATCGTCCAGAGGATCGTGGACGGGAGGATCGAGAAGTACTACGCTGAGGTCTGCCTGCTCGAGCAGCCCTTCGTGAAGGATCCCGACATCACGGTCGAGGACCTCACGAAGCAGATCATCGCGAAGCTGGGCGAGAACATCCGGATCAACCGCTTTGTCAGGATGAAGCTCGGGGAGACCGCCGGTTCCTGAGGAGGGGTGAGTGCCCGTGCCTCGATTCGGACGCGTCATCGTCAAACTGAGCGGAGAGGCCCTTCTGGGCGACGGCGTGCCGATCTCCCATGACTCGGCCCGCCGCATCGCCGCTGAGATCGGACAGGCGTCGGACGACGGAGCCCAGATCGGGGTCGTCATCGGCGGCGGCAACATCCTGAGGGGCTCGCAGACCGCGCGCGAGGGTCGAGAGCGCGTGCGGGCCGACCACGCGGGCATGCTGGCGACGGTGCTCAACGGACTCGCGCTCGCCCGGGCGTTCGAGGCGGACGGGAAGCAGGCCTCCGTGTTGAGCGCTGTCCCGTGCGGCCCGGCCGCCGAGCTCTATCACCGCGATCTCGCCGACGAACGTCTCCGTTCAGGTCACATCGTCATGCTGACGGGCGGAACGGGGAACCCGTTCTTCTCGACCGACACCGCAGCCGCCCTCCGGGCCGCGGAGCTCGGCGCCGGCGCCATTCTCAAGGCCACCAAGGTCGACGGCGTCTACAGCGCCGATCCCGTTACCGATCCGGACGCAACGCTCTACAGCAAGCTGACATACGAGGAGGTCCTTCGGGACCGGCTGGGGGTCATGGACATGACCGCCGTGTCGCTCGCCCGCGACCGGGACCTTCCGATCATCGTGTTCTCGCTCTTCACGCCGGGGAACATCGCCAGGGCCGTGCGGGGTGAGGACGTCGGGACGATCGTCAAGGAGGACTAGGGCATGGAGAAGCTCTTCGCGGACGCGAAGGACAGAATGCAAAAGGCCGTCGAAGCGATGAGACGCGAGTTCGCCAAGGTGCGCACCGGCAAGGCGACCCCGGGACTGCTGGACGGCGTCAAGGTGGAGTACTACGGAAGCACGGTGCCGCTCAAGCAGGTTGCCAACGTCAGCGCTCCCGAGGCGAGGCTTCTCGTCGTTCATCCCTGGGACAAGGGTGTCCTGGGGGAGGTCGAGAAGGCCATCCAGTCGGCCGACCTCGGCCTGAACCCGTCGAACGACGGCAACCTGATCAGGGTCCCGATTCCGCCGCTGACGGAGGAGCGTCGGAAGGAGCTCGTCAGACACGTGCACAAGCTCGCCGAGGACGGGCGCATCGCCGTCAGGAACATCAGGCGAGACGTCAACGAGGAGCTCAAATCGAAGCAGAAGGCCGGCGAGATCTCCGAGGACGAGTTCCATCGCGCGCACGACAAGACCGTCCAGGAGATGACCGACGAGACGATCCATGAGATCGATCATCTTCTGGCCCTGAAGGAAGAGGAACTGATGGAGGTGTGACGGCCCGGGCCACAGGCCGGCCGTCGCGATGCAGCGGTCAGGAGGGAGCTCTCGAACGCTCCCCCGCCAACAAGGAGGACTGAACGTGGCGTACGTGATCACCGATGCCTGCACCGCCTGCGGTGCCTGTGCGAGTGTCTGTCCCGTCGAGGCCATCTCGGAGGGCGAGGACAAGTACAAGATCGACCCGGACACCTGCACCGACTGCGGACTCTGTGCCGACGAGTGCCCGTTCGACGCAATCGAACAGGGCTAGTCGGTCTCGCGCTCGGCACGTCCAAGGCTGAGGACGGCTGGCCCAGGATGGGCCCGCCGTCCTTGCCTATCGGGCCGCGGTGATTCGGAGGATGCATGGCACGAGAGGGAAGGCGAGGGGCGGGCGTTCCAGCTGAGGCCCTTCCGAGGCATGTCGCGATCATCATGGACGGCAACGGCCGCTGGGCCAGACGCCGCGGTCTTCCGCGCGTCGCCGGTCATGCGGCCGCCCGCACGGCCGTGAGGGAGATCGTGATCGAGTGCTCGAATCTCGGCCTCGACGAGCTGACGCTCTACACGTTCTCCATGGAGAACTGGCGGCGCCCCCGGACGGAGGTCGCCGCTCTCATGCGTCTCCTCGACCAGACGCTCAAGGACCAGGTGGACGAGATGGACGAGAACAACGTCCACCTCCGCGCCGTCGGGCGCATCGAACTCCTGCCGAAATACGCGAGGAGCAGAGTGGAGCGCTCCATCGAGAAGCTCTCGGAGAACACCGGGCTCACGCTGAACCTCGCGCTGAGCTACGGCGGCCGTCGTGAGATCCTCGACGCAGCGCGCGGCATCGCCGCGGCCACGGCCGCCGGCGAGCTCGACCCCGACGAACTCGACGAGGAGACCTTCCGCGGGTTTCTCTATATTCCGGACATGCTGGACCCCGACCTGCTGATCAGGACGAGCGGGGAGTTCCGTCTGTCGAACTTCCTGCTCTGGCAGGTCGCGTACTCCGAGATCTACGTGACCGACGTTCTGTGGCCGGACTTCCGGCCGCATCATCTCCACGAGGCGCTCCGGTCGTACGCCAGCCGCGAGCGCCGGTTCGGCGGTGTCGCCGAACGGAAAAGCGGGCGGCGCTAGTCATGGCCTTCGAGCAGCGCCAGCTGACGATGCGGCTCCTGACGGCGTCGGTGGGCGTGCCGGTGACGATCATCTGCTCGCTCGTCGGCGGCATCCCGTTCTTGTTGGCCATGAACCTCGTCATCGGCTTCGGGCTGTTCGAGTTCTACCGGATGGTGGAGTCGAAGGGCATCCGGCCGTACAAGACGGTCGGCGTCGTGGCCGGGCTCATCGTCTCGTGGTACGTCTACTTCCAGGGTGGCGTCTTCTCGGGGCTCTTCATCACCCTGGTGCTCCTGTGGATCATGGTCCTCGAGCTCTTCCGTCGGGACGGCGAGCTCGCGGTCTTCCATATCTCGTCGACCATCCTCGGCGTCTTCTACGTCGCGTGGCTGGGAAGCCATGTCATCCTTCTGAGGCAGCTGGGGGAGGGCTACCCGGGTGACGATCTCGGCGGGATCTTCGTCATCCTGGCGTTCGCCCTGGCCTGGGGAACCGACACAGCCGGGTACATCTTCGGCAATGCCTTCGGAAGGCGGAAGCTGGCGCCGCGTATCAGCCCGGAGAAGACCGTCGAGGGCGCGCTCGGAGCCGTCGCGACGTGCTTCGCGGTCGCGATCGTCGCCAGGTACACGTTCGCTGAGTTCCTGACGCTGAGGGACGCGGCCGTTCTCGGGTTCGTCGCGCCGCTCATGGCCATTCTCGGAGACCTGGTCGAGTCGCTCATGAAGCGGGACGTGGCGGTGAAGGACACGTCGCGGGCCCTGCCGGGTCACGGGGGCATGCTCGACCGCTTCGACAGCGTGCTGTTCGTCGCGCCGCTCGTCTACTACTATCTCCGCTTCGTCGTCTAGACAGTCGGGGGGACAGAGGTGGCAGAGCGCATCCGCATAGCCCTCCTGGGCTCGACCGGCTCGATCGGCCGCAGCGTGCTCGACGTCGTCCGCCGGCACCGCGACCGTTTTGAGGTCGTGGCGATGACGGCGAACAGGAACACCGAGCTTCTCGGCCGGCAGGCGGCCGGTTTCGGCTGCCGACTCGTGGCCGTCTCACACGACGCGGACGCTGGGGGGCTTCCGGACGGGCTCGACGTGCGGCGCGGCCCCGGAGCGCTGGAGGAACTGGCTGCTCTGCCGGAGGCCGACCTCGTCGTCAACGCGCTCGTCGGGGGCGCCGGGCTCAGGCCGGCCGCGGCATCGGTCGCCGCCGGGAAGCGACTCGCGCTGGCGAACAAGGAGTCGCTGGTGACGGCCGGCGGGATTCTGACGGCGGACGCGCGCAGGAGCGGTGCGGAGATTCTCCCCGTCGATTCAGAGCACAGTTCGCTTCGCCGCTGTCTCGCCGGGCGCGCGCCCGAGGAGATCGACAGCGTCGTGCTGACGGCGTCCGGCGGCGCGCTCCGGGACAGGACACCCGCCGAACTCGAGAGTGTCAGGGTCGAGGAGGTGCTCCGTCACCCGACGTGGGACATGGGGCCGAAGGTGACGGTCGACTCCGCGACGCTCGTCAACAAGGCCTTCGAGGTCATCGAGGCCCACTGGCTCTTCGGGGTACCGCTGGAGCGGGTCGGCGTCGTGCTCCATGCTCAGTCGATCGCCCACTGCTTCGTGCGACTCACCGACGGAAGCCTCCTTGCGCATCTCTCGGAGCCGGACATGCGCGTTCCGATCCAGGACGCGATGTTCGCTCCCGGCGCTCCGCCGGTCGAGCTGTCCGGCACCCGGGCGTGGGAGCTGGGGACGCTGAGCTTCGAGCCGGTTGACACGGGCCGCTACCCGTGCTTCGGTCTCGTCCTCGAGGCCGCGCGCGCCGGCGGGACGGCGCCTGCGGTCGCGGCAGCGGCCGACGAGGTCGCGGTCTCGGCGTTCGTCGCCGGGCGTATCCCGTTCAACCACATCCGTCAGGTGATCGAAGCGACCCTCGATGAGGTCCCGTTCGCAGAGGCGGACACGCTAGACGCCGTGTTCGAAGCCGATGCGGAGGCCAGGAAGACCGCGCACGAGGCGGTCGAACGCACCGCCACACGACACAGCGACAGGAAGGGAACCCGGCGATGATCGTCTTCTACCTGCTGGCGGCGGTGCTGCTCGGCATCCTCATCATGGTGCACGAGCTCGGGCACTTCCTCGCATGCAAGGCCGTCGGGGTCCGGGTCGAGCGTTTCTCGATCGGCTTCGGACCGCGCCTTCTCAAAACGCAGCGGGGCGACACCGAGTACGCGCTCTCGCTCATCCCGCTCGGCGGGTACGTCAAGATGGGCGGAGCCGAGCCGACCCCGGACGGTGAGATCCCCGACCTCGGACCCGATGCGTACCTCTCGAAGCCGATCGGGCTGCGTGCCGTCATCGTGGCGGCCGGTCCGCTGACGAACCTCCTGCTCGGCTTCGTCGTGACGTTCCTCGTCCTGTGGATCGCCGGTCTGCCGACCCTCGGGGCGCCCGTCGTCGGCAGCGTCGAGCCCGACTCGCCAGCCGCGGTCTCGGGCATCGTCGCCGACGACGTCATCCAGAGCGTCGACGGCGAACCCGTCGAGTCCTGGAACGACGTTCAGAGCGCCTTCGACGCCTCGGGGGGGACGGTCGAGCTGACAGTCCGGCGCGGCGGGAGCCGCGTGACGATCCCGCTCGACCTCCAGGGACCTGAAGGGGAGCCGCTCGACCTCGGACTGACCCCGTTCGTCCCTGCCGTCGTCGGGGACGTCATGAGCGGAAGCCCCGCGGACCGGGCAGGGCTCGAACCCGGCGACAGGCTGGTCCGCATCGAGGGACAGGAGGTCCGCACCTGGAACGACGTCGGTGACATCATCTACGAGCGGCCCAACGAGGAGACGCTGGTCGAGTGGTTCCGGGACGGGGAGACGATGAGCGCGACCATCGTACCGGAGGTCGGCGAGGAGCTCTTCGGCGATAACGAGGTGCGCGAGGTCGGGCTCATCGGCATCATGCGGGAGTGGGACGTCGAGCCACTTCCGTTCGGCGAGGCGATAGTCTCGGGGCTTCGCCTGACGAGAACCTACGCCGTCATGCTGGTGCAGGCGCTCGGCTACGCCGTGGGAGAGCTCGGGCGGGGCCGTGTCCCGAGCGACGTGCTCGGCGGGCCCGTCCGCGTGGTCCAGATGGCCACCGAGAGCGCCCGCTGGGGAGGGAGCTACTTCTTCGGCTTCATGGCGCTTCTCTCGGTCAATCTCTGCGTGATCAATCTGCTGCCGCTCCCGATCCTCGACGGTGGGCACCTGCTCCTGCTGTTCATCGAGAAACTCCGAGGCAGGAGCCTCTCGGAACGGGCGCTCCTCATCTGGCAGCAGATCGGGCTGGTGTTCTTCATCTCGCTCACCATCGCGCTTCTCTACATGGACCTCTCGCGCGGGGCGTGAGCGGGAGGGCCGGTCCGGACGCCCGCTCGGAACAGCGCGACATGAAGCGGAAGGACACGAGAAGGCTCCCGTCACTCGACGGGAGCCTCTTCGTGTTGGGGTCTTTGCGACCCGCGGGACAGCGGGGGCCGCTCGGTCACCGCACAAGCAAGAGCGTCGTCCGGCTCACCTCGCCGCCGCACCTCGCACGCACGAAGTAGCCGCCCGCGGCCGCCTTCTGGCCTCCGGTCGCGCGGCCGTCCCACGTGAGCGTGTGGCGGCCCGGCGCGCCGGGGATCGTGCTGAGCGTACGCACCATCCGGCCGGCGGCGTTGTAGATGACGATCTCCACCTCTCGTCCCGCCACCGGCACGTCGAACGCCAGGCGGAACGGTCCGGCGGACGGATTGGGCGCGGCGCGGTGGAGGTGGAAGCGAGTCACGGGTTCCTCCGGCACGTCGGTGATGCAGCCGACGCCGCGGGCCCCGATCTGCACGCCCCACACGTTGTTCGCGGGAAGACACGGCGAGTCGTCGTCGAGCGAGACGTCGCCGTTCGGGAGGTCGCAGAAGAGCGGGTCCACGAAGAGGTTCTCGGAGTGCGTTCCGGGGATGCTGTCGCCCTGCGTGTTCCCGTAGACGCAGGAGTGCGTGACGGTGAGGGCGTCGCCGATGTCGCTCATGATGCCGTGATAGTTGAAGGCGACCAGCGTGTTTTCGATGCGCGCTGAATCGCCGAGCGCCACGCCGATGCCGTTGTCCGACGCGATCGTGCACCCGTTGACGACAAGCACGCGGGCGTTGCTGTGGATGGCCCCGGGGAAGGTCGGACTCATGGGTTCGTTGTCGTAGAACACCGTGTTCCGGAACTCGAATTCGCTCGTCAGAGGCCACCAGTCGAAGTCCAGTGTGGCTGTGCCCCAGTTGTTGTGTCCGCCCCCGTAGCCGTTCCGGGTCAGCACGCAGTCGTCCACCAGGCCGCTGCATGCCTCGAAGTAGAGCGCGACCCCGATGTTCGTGAAGGCTGCGCCCGGTGAGCACTCCTCGACCACCGCGTCGTGGATCTCCACGTCCGACTCCCATCCGGCGACCGCGGCCCCTTTCTTGAATGCACCGGTTTGGTAGAACTCGCCGCCCCAGAGGACAAGGGACGTCTCATAGAGCTCGATCGCTCCCCAGACCTCGGTGAAGGAGCAGTCCCGGATCGTCACGCCGGGGAGTCCCTCGAACTCGAGGCCCTGGTAGTTTGGACCCCACAGACCCGTGAACCGGCACTCGACGATGACGGCGCCGGAGCGCACCGACCAAAGCACCTTCCCGCAGCTCTCGGTGCTGCAGTCGAGGAGCTTCGGCCCGGCGTCCGTCAGCGCGAAGGCGCACCCGGCGGTCCGGATGGTGAACCCCTCGATGACGGCCGTCGTGTCCTCTCCCGAATGAAGGAAGAAGCAGGTGTCCGAGGAGCCGGGGTTGAGCGTGGTCACGTCGGGCCCACCCGACGACATGAGGACCAGGTTGGTCCCGCCGAAGTCGATGTACTCGTTGCCCGTGCCCGAGTAGGTGCCCGGCGCCACGAGCACGGTGTCGCCCTCGGACGCCAGGTTGATGCCGGCCTGGATCGTCGCCGCGTCGCCGGGGACGTGATGCACCGTCGCGCTCGCCGCCAGCGCCGGCAGCAGCGCAAGGACCACGACAACGGATGCCCTCGGAACCGGTCTGCGGATTGCGGTGCTCATGGGAGTTCTCCTCTCTGCTCCCTACGTCGCTGACTACCATTCAAGCACGTCTCGGAGCATCCCTCAAGCTGTCGGTTGCGAAGGCGCTTCCACGGAGCCATAGGTCACACTCGCACCGGAAGAGTGCGAGGAACCCCTGAGGTCCTCCGCCCGGCGACGCCCGACGCCGAATCGCGCACCTCAGGGAATCGTCCAAGAGAAGGAGCACGCCCCACGACCGTCCCGGTTGACACTCTCAGCCCCCCCGCCTAGACTGTGTGATATGAGAACTCGAACACTCATCGTGGGAGCTGTGACGCTCCTCGTCATGGCGCTCCTGCACCTGCCCTCGGGCGCGCAGCAGTTCGGTCGGAACAAGGTCCAGTACGACCAGTTCGAGTGGACCAT
>WJMD01000091.1 GCA_014728125.1 Candidatus Effluviviaceae Genus V sp. | reverse complement strand
GCGCCCTATGAGGCGGCGGGCTACACTGTGCTGCCGACCTGCGCGATCAGCGGCGACGGGGTCGAGGAACTCCGGCATGAGCTTGCGGGGCGGTTCTCGGTGCTGGCCGGCCCGAGCGGGGCCGGTAAGAGCTCGCTTCTGAACGCTGTCGAGCCCGGCCTCGGGCTCAGGGTACGCAGCGTCAGCCGGAAGACGGGAAAGGGAAAGCACACGACGACGAACGTCCATATCTTCCCGCTGGACGAGAAGACGTTCGTCGCCGACACGCCCGGGTTCCGGGAGCTCGGCTTCTGGAGGATCGAACCGGAGGAGCTGCCGTCGCTCTTCCCGGAGTTTCTGGAGTACGTGGGCGAGTGCCGCTTCACGAGCTGCCGGCACGTGCCGGAGCCCGGGTGCGCCGTCAAGGAGGCGGTCGAGGCCGGCGAGATCGACCCGGGACGGTACGAGAGCTACCGGCGGCTTCTCGAGGAGGTCGAGGAGAACGCCAGACGACGATAGACGGAGGGGACGTCGAGATGCAGTGTCTGATCTACGAGGCTGAAGGCAGCGACCGATTCGGTCCGCTGACCACGCTGAGACCGGTGTTCGACCTGCGGGTCGGAGGACTCACGCTGGCACAGAAGGTGACGCTCCGGCGGCCGGACTGGCAGGTCGGCTATCTGCCGCGTCCAGAGCTGCGGGAGGTCGTCGCGGAGGCGAGGCCCGGGGCCGGGTATGCCGACCTCGACGACGGGCCGACATGCGTCATGCTGGCCAATGTGCTCGCCGACGACTGCCTGCTGGCCTCTCTGGCTGACGTGCGACCCGATACGCTCCTGACCTCCGGAGGGCTGGCGGTCGGGGCGCTCCTGAAAGAGCCGGTGCGCGGACGCCTCGAGGCGTTGGCCGGCGGGGCGGGGCTTCAGGACCTGGATCTCGACGGGAGTGAGGAGGTGCCGGCGCGCGTCGTGGGCCGTCCCTGGGAGCTCGTCCGACTGGCCGAGGAGGAGATCGAGTCCGACATCAGACTCCTCGTCGGTTCGGGCGGGCGTGAAGGGAAGGTGGCGAAGGAGGCAGTCGTCGTCAGGCTGGCGGGCCTCTCGATGGAGGAGGGGAGCTCGATCGCTCCCGGCGCCGTCATCGACGCGAGCGGCGGCCCCGTTCACCTGGCACGAGGCGCGACCGTCATGGCGAACGCCTACATTCAGGGCCCGGCCTTCATCGGCGAGGGGTCGACCGTCAAGGTCGGCGCGAAGATCTACGAGGGCACCGTCATCGGTCCGGGTTCGAAGGTCGGGGGAGAGGTCGAGTGCTCGACCATCCTCGGGTGGTCTAACAAGCAGCACGACGGATTTCTCGGGCACGCGTACGTCGGTCACTGGGTCAACCTGGGCGCCGGGACCGACAACAGCGACCTCAAGAACACGTACGGGACCGTTACGGTCGTCATGGGCGGCGAGACGATCGACACCGGCTCGCGGTTCGTCGGCGCGTTCATCGGCGACCACTCGAAGACCGCCATCGGCACGAAGCTCAATACCGGCACGACCGTCGGGGTCTTCTCCAACCTCGCCGTGGACGGTTTCCCCCCGAAGGAGGTCCGGCCCTTCACCTGGGCCACCGGAGCGGGTGTCGCCGACCACGACATCGAGCGCGCCCTCGAGACGGCGCGCGTCGTGATGGGGCGGCGCGGACAAGAGCTCTCGCCGGCGATGGAGCGGCTCGTCAGGACGGTTTACGGGACGACGGTCTCCTGACGTCGTGCGTCCGTGAAGCGGGGGGCGGGGTTTCGGACGACATGTCAAGCGGCCGGTGGAGCCTCCACACAAAGGCCGGGCCCCCCGCCGTGAGCTGGAAGGCAGGGGGCCCTGAAAGCGGAGAGATCGCGGCTCTCCGCGCCTGACGTGTCTGCTGTCAGTCCCGGTTCCTCATCTCGCGAAGCTCCTCCTTGAGCTCCTCGAGTTCGTCCTTGAGCTTCTCGAGCTCCTCCTCGAGCATCTCACGCTGTTCCTCGGAGAGGTCCTGCAGCATCAGCTGCCGCGTGTGCTCGTCCGTGGCTCCCTGCATCATCATCAGCTTGTGCCTGAGCTCCTCGCCGGTGACCTCGGGATGCTCGATGGTGGCGGTGACCTCCATCTCCCGGCCCTTTCGGACGATCCCTATCGGCGTGGGCTCCCCAGACTCCGTGCCGGCGATGGCCTTGACCAGCGTCGCGGTGTTCGTCACGCGCTCGTCGCCGATCCGGATGATGACATCGCCGGCCTTGATGCCCGCCTTGTCGGCCGGCCCGTCCTCGACCACGTCCTCGACCAGGACACCCTTGCCGTCGGGAACCTCGAAATACTCGGCCAGACCGCCGCCGATGTCCTCGACGTAGACGCCGAGCTTGCCCCTCCGGGCCAGGCCGGCAATGCCGAGTTCGATCTCGGGGATCTTCATCTCGTTCAGTGCTTCGAGGAACTCGAGGCTGATCTCTCCCATATCGATCGGGTTGATCCAGACCATCTCCTCGGCCTCGCGTTCACCGAGCGTCGCGATGAGCGTCGTCTCGACGCCGTCCCTGAGGACGGTGACCTCGACGCTCTCGCCGGGCTTCCTGTCCCTGACCGTCTTCACGAGCGCCGTAACATCGGTCGCCTTCTCGCCGGCGAACGTGAGGATAACGTCGCCCTTCATGAGGCCGGCCGCCTCGGCGGGGCTGTCCTCATAGATCTCGTTGATGAGGATGCCCTCGACGTCCTCGTCGAGGTCCAGGGCCTCCATCATGTCCGCGTCGAGCTCCTGGATGCCGACACCGAGCCACGCGTGCGACTCGCCGGCCTTGACGACCTTGATCTCCTTCCTGGTGTGCTCGTCCTTCGCGGGCGCGGCCTGAACGTACATGGTGCCGTCGACCTCTTCCGCCGTGATGACGAGGGTCTCGCCGCGGCCCTTCTCAGGCGTCTCCAGAACGACCGTCCCGTCTGACTGAGCGAACGAGGGGACGGCGAGGAGGGCGAGCACCGGCATCACCAGCGCTGCGACTCTGAGTTTCCGACACATCATCGGTCACCTCCTGTCCGGTAGAACCGTTGATTCCCCCCGCCAGAAGAGCTCGGCCGCGAGACCGGCTCGATGGATGCTGGGTGCTTCAGCCGGCCCGCGCTCGCCGGCGGGTTCCATCATTGCTCTC
>WJMD01000090.1 GCA_014728125.1 Candidatus Effluviviaceae Genus V sp. | reverse complement strand
GCTTCCCGAGGGCACGGAGATGGTGATGCCGGGCGACAACGTTGAGATGGAGATCACGCTGATCACGCCGATCGCGATGGAGGAGGGTCTCCGGTTCGCGATCCGCGAGGGCGGCCGTACGGTCGGCGCCGGCACCATCACGAAGATCCTGGAGTAGCGAACGGATACGAGGCTGGGCGCGCTGTGCGCCCCGGCCCCTGACATAGGGGAGACGCACGGTGCGCGACATCGTTGTGTTGGCGTGCGGCGAGTGCAAGCGCCGCAATTACACATACACGAAGAACAAGCAGAAACATCCGGACCGCCTGGAGTACAAGAAGTACTGTCGCTTCTGCGGTAAGCACACGAAGCACAAGCAGACGCGGTAGGTCGACGGGCCTCCGGGACACGATCCCGCCTGGCCTTGGGCGGACCGGGCACGTATGCCCGGCTCGTCCAGACCAAAGGGTAGTCCGCATCGGCAGGTTGAGCAGGCCTGTAGCTCTAATTGGCTAGAGCGCCGGTCTCCAAAACCGGATGTTGGGGGTTCGAGTCCCTCCAGGCCTGCCACTATTCGCTTCCTGCTCGACAGGCGTCCGGACGGGTGTTCTCATGTTTGAGAGACTGGTCAAGTTCCTCAAGGAAGTCAGAAACGAGCTCAAGAGGGTCTCGTGGCCCTCTCGCGATGAGCTGCGGGGGTCGACGACCGTCGTCATCGTGATCGTTCTGATCCTTGCTGTGTTCATTGGCCTGGTCGACCGGGCGCTTTCCTACCTCATGGGATTCGTCCTCGGCTAGAGCCCACTGAGCGCGGCAGCCTTGAGCCAAGACGTGAGTGGCGAGGTGATCCAGTCATGCGCTGGTACGCCGTGCATACGTACTCGGGCCACGAGTTCAAGGTCCGCGACAAGATCGAACAGGCGATCGAGCAGTCCCGGCTGGACGACCAGTTCGGGAAGATCATCATCGCCACGGAGGAGTTCGTCGAGATGAAGGACGGGAAGCGCCGGACGTCGGAGCGAAAGCTCTTCCCGGGCTACCTCCTCATCGAGATGGACATGAACGATCAGACGCGGTTCCTCGTGACGAACACACCCGGCGTCTCGGCGTTCATCGGGACGACGTCCGGACCGCAGCCGCTCGAGCAGTCGGACATCGACCGGATCCTCGGTCGCATCGAGAAGAAGCCGTCGAAGGAGCGGCCCGAGATCCCGTATCAGGTCGGGGATCAGGTTCGCGTCATCGACGGTCCCTTCACGGGCTTCTCGGGGCTCATCGACGAGGTCGACGCCGAGCGCGGCAAGGTCAAGGTGATGGTCTCGATCTTCGGGCGCGCGACGCCCGTGGAGCTGGACTTCCTTCAGGTCGAAGCGACGTAGAACGAGGCAGGATGCTCCGTGACCCGCAGGGCGGGCGCGGACGCGAGAGAGGATCCAAGCATGGCGAAGAAGGTCATCGGCACCGTCAAGCTCCAGATCCCCGCGGGGCAGGCCACGTCGGCGCCCCCGGTCGGTCCGGCGCTCGGTCCGTACGGGATCGACATCGGCGGCTTCTGCAAGCAGTTCAACGCGAAGACGAAGGGCGACCCCGGGATGATCATCCCGGTCGTCCTCACGATCTACCAGGACCGGACCTTCAGCTTCATCACGAAGACCCCGCCCGCCTCGGTCCTTCTGAAGAAGGCCGCCGGGCTGGCGAAGGGCTCGGGTGAGCCGAACAGGGAGAAGGTCGGCAAGGTGACGCGGGCGCAGCTCCTGGAGATCGTGAAGCTCAAGGCGCCCGACCTCAACGCGGCCGACGACGAGGCGGCGATGAAGCTGATCGCCGGCACGGCCCGGAGCATGGGCATCGAGGTGGTCGGATAGCAGCTGGAACCGCGACCGCGCGGTCACGCGGGAGGGCGCCGGACCGGCGCCCGAGGAAAGGAAGCAGGGATGAGGCGAAGCAAGCGGTACAAGGACCAGTCGTCGAAGCTTAAGGACGGCGGCCCGTACCCGGTCGATGAGGCCGTGAAACTCCTGAAGGAGACGGCGAGCGCGAAGTTCGACGAGACCGTCGAGGTCGCGTTCCGGCTCGGCGTCGATCCCAGGAAGTCCGACCAGCAGCTCAGGGGGACGATCGTGCTCCCGCACGGGACCGGCAAGACCCTCCGTGTGCTGGTGCTGACGAAGGGCGAGAAGGTCAGTGAGGCCGAGGAGGCCGGCGCCGACTACGTCGGCGACGACGAGTACATCCAGAAGATCCAGGAGGGGTGGCTCGAGTTCGACACGGTGGTCGCGACACCCGACATGATGAAGGACGTCGGCAAGCTCGGCAAGATCCTCGGGCCGCGAGGCCTCATGCCGAACCCCAAGACCGGTACGGTGACGAACGATGTCGGGAAGGCCGTCAGCGACGCGAAGGCGGGGAAGATCGAGTACAGGACCGACAAGACCGCCAACGTGCACGCGCCGATCGGCAAGGCGTCGTTCGACGCGGAGAATCTCAGGGAGAACCTCAAGGAGATCGCCCGGGAGATCGTCCGCGCCAGACCTGCCTCGGCCAAGGGCGGATACATACGGAACGTGACGATCTGCACGACGATGGGCCCCGGCATCGATGTCGACGTCTCATCGCTCGTCGACACAACACGCACCTGATCGAGTGTCGGGTAGAAGAAAGGCTTTGACCCCATGCCGATGATGAGAGCGGAGAAGGAGGCCCGAGTCGAGGAGCTGACCAAGTTCCTCCAGGGCAACAACGTCATCCTCCTCAGCGACTTCACGGGCCTGGATGTGGAGACGGCCACGGAGATCCGCCGCAGATTCCGCGAGGAGTCGGTGGAGTTCCGCGTCGTGAAGAACACGCTGGCCAGGCTGGCGGCCCGACAGGTCGGGCTCAACGAGCTCGCCGAGTATCTTGAGGGCCCCAACGCGGTCGTCCTCTCGAAGGACGACCCCGTGGCGCCCGCGAAGATCCTCGCCGAGTTCGAGAAGAAGAACGACTCGCCGAAGATCAAGAGGGGATGGGTGGAGTCGGTACTGATGTCGGAGGCTCAGATCCGGCAGCTCGCGGAGCTGCCTCCGAAGGAGGTCCTGCTCGCGCAGATCGCCGCCGGGTTCCAGGCGCCGGTCGCCGGGTTCACGCGTCTCCTGCACGAGATGCTCAGGCAGCTTGTCTCGGTCCTCGACGAGGTCGGCAAGACGAAGGGGGCCGCATCGGGCGCCTGATGAGGAGCTGAACCGGCTTTCGGGCGACGCCGCTCGGATACCATGTGGACTGGTCTCCGTGACTGTCTGGGCGCCGAATGAAAGCCGATCCGATACACGAAGCGCACACACCCTGACGAACAACGAGAGGTTCGACGGAGGCCCGACGATGGCAGAAGAGAAGAAGGAAGCAGTGGACACGGCCGCCGAGGAGAAGGCGGAGGAGAAGACCGAGGAGAAGGCCGAGGACAAGCCCGCTCCGACCGGCAAGATCGCCGAGATCCTGGAGACGGTCGAGAACATGACGGTTCTCGAGATGGCGGAGCTCGTCAAGGCGCTCGAGGACAAGTTCGGCGTGTCGGCGGCAGCGCCGGTCGCCATGGCGGCGGCGCCCGCGGCGGGCGGCGGCGAGGCGGCCGAGGAGAAGGACGAGTGGGACGTCGTCCTCACCGAGACCGGCGAGAAGAAGTTCCAGGTCGTCAAGGTCATCCGTCAGGTGACCGACCTCGGGCTGAAGGAGGCCAAGGGCCTCGTGGACGACCCCGGCCAGGCCGTCAAGAAGGGCGTGACGAAGGAAGAGGCCGAAGAGGTCAAGAAGAAGCTCGAAGAGGCCGGAGCCAAGGCCGAGCTCAAGTAGGCAGGAACCGTCCCTGTCTGTTCGCGTCGGCGCCCGGCGGGCGCCGACGCGGGACGGGGCCGCGCATGGGAGACCTTGGGAGGCGCGTCGGAACGCGGGCTTCCCCGGGCGTTCCGAGCGGATGGCGGGGCCGACAGTTCGGGCGTCGGCGGCCGTCTGCTCCTGCTGGTTCTGAAGGAGGGTGACGTACACGTGGCAGGACCCCGTGAGGTAGAACGCAGGATCTTCTCCAGATACGCGATCGACAGCGAACTGCCGATGCCGAATCTGCTCGACGTCCAGCTGGCGTCGTTCAGGGCGTGTCTCGGTACGGGTTCGTCCGAGGACGAGCCGTCGGGTCTGGACGAGATCTTCAAGAAGTTCTTCCCGGTAGAGGGACATCAGGGGACCTACACCCTCGAGTACAAGGGCTTCAGGCTGGGTAAGCCGAAGCACACGATCCAGGAGTGCCGCGAGCGGAACCTCACCTTCGAGGCTCCGCTGAAGGCGACACTCCGCCTGGTGCGCTGGGAGCCGAGAGAGGGCGGCGAGCGGAAGTTCCTCGAGGCCGAGGAGGCCGAGATCTACCTCGGCGACATCCCGCTCATCACCGAGCGCGGCACGTTCGTGATCAACGGTGCGGAACGGGTGATCGTGAGTCAGCTGCACCGCTCCCCCGGCGTGTTCTTCCAGGAGAAGACGCACCCGAACGGGACCATGCTCTACTTCGCCAAGATCATCCCGTACCGCGGGACGTGGGTCGAGGTCCGCATGGGCATCAAGGACGAGATGTTCATACGGACCGACAGGCGTCACCAGTTCCGCATGACGACGTTCCTCCGGGCGCTCGGGTTCTCGAAGGACGAGGACATCCGCTCGCTCTTCTATGAGAAGGAGTCGATCGAGCTCCCGAGCGGACGGCCCCGGAGCACCGACCCGCCCTGCGGCAGGCTCGCGGGTTCGAGCGTCGTCGACGAGGAGACCGGAGAGGTCGTCGTCGAGGTCGGGGAGGAGCTCAAGCCGAAGCATGTCAAGGCGCTCAAGTCGCTGGATTACGAGGCCTTCGATGTGCTGATCACCGAGAGCGCGCGTATCCTCGTGAAGAAGGACGAGGAGCGCGACGCGGAACTCGTCGGCCGCATCGCCGCCGAGACGTACAAGGACCCGTCGGGCGAGGTCATCGTCCAGACGCACGAGAAGCTGACCCTGAAGGTCATCGACCTGCTCCGGAAGGCCGACATCCGGGAGGTCGAACTCGTGCAGATCGACCCGACTGACTCAAAGGTCCTCGACGCGACCTTCTCGCGGGACAAGACGCATTCGCAGGAGGACGCGCTCCAGGAGATCTACAAGACGATGAAGGGCGGGAACCTCCCGTCGATCGAGGCCGGACTCGAGCTGGTCGACAGGATGTTCTTCGACCCGAACCGGTACGATCTCAAGAACGTCGGCCGCTACAAGATCAACCGGCAGCTGGGCATCTCCGACGAGGACGTGCCGATCGACACGATCTGTCTGACCCGGCGCGACTTCGTCGAGACGATCAAGGCCGTGCTCGAGGTCGTCAAGGGTGAGCGCGAGATCGACGACATCGACCACCTCGGCAACCGGCGCGTCCGCTCTGTCGGCGAGCTTCTCGAGAACCAGCTCTCCGCCGGACTCTCGCGGATGGTGCGCGTCATCCGTGACCGGATGTCGACCGGCGACGGCGACGACCTCGACCTGTCGACGCTCGTCAACTCGAGGCCGATCTCGGCGGTCGTCAGGGCTTTCTTTGGTTCGAATCAGCTGTCGCAGTTCATGGAGCAGACGAACCCGCTGGCGGAGCTGACGCACAAGCGCCGTCTCTCGGCACTGGGCCCCGGCGGGCTGACGCGCGAGCGGGCCGGCTTCGAGGTCCGGGACGTCCACTACAGTCATTACGGAAGGATGTGCCCGATCGAGACGCCGGAGGGTCCGAACATCGGGCTCATCAGCTCGCTCTCGACGTACGGCCGCATCAACGACTTCGGCTTCATCGAGACGCCCTACTACCGTGTCGAGAAGGGTCGCGTGACCGACACGATCGACTTCCTGACCGCGTCCGAGGAGGACAAGTACATCATCGCCCAGGCGGGCGAGCCGGTCGACAGGAACGGCCGGCTGGTCGAGAAGACCCTCCTGGCGAGGCACAAGGACGACTTCCCGCAGGTTCCGCGCGAGGAGGTCGAGTACAACGACGTTTCGCCGAAGCAGCTCGTCTCGGCGGCCGCGGCACTCATTCCGTTCCTCGAGCACGACGACGCGAACAGGGCGCTGATGGGTTCGAACATGCAGCGCCAGGCGGTTCCGCTCATCAAGACGGAGACGCCGCTCGTCGGAACAGGCATAGAGGAGCGCGTGGCGATCGACTCGGGTGCGGTCAAGACCGCGAAGCACACCGGCGTCGTCGAGCGCGCGACGGCCGACAGGATCGTCATCAGGCACTCCGACACACTGGACGGCTCAGAGGCCGTCGAGGAGTACGACCTCAGGAAGTTCCAGCGGACGAACCAGAACACGTGCATCAACCAGCGGCCGGTCGTCCGCACCGGCCAGAAGGTGATGCCGGGCGACGTCATCGCCGACGGGCCCTCCACGAAGGACGGGGAGCTCGCGCTCGGTGCGAACCTGCTCGTCGCCTTCATGCCGTGGGAGGGCTACAACTTCGAGGACGCGATCCTCGTTTCGGAGCGCATCCTCCGCGAGGACCGGCTGACCTCGATCCACATCGAGGAGTTCGAGTCTCAGGTCCGCGAGACCAAGCGCGGCATGGAGGAGTTCACTCCGGAGATCCCGAACGTCAGCGAGGAGCGTCTGAAGGACCTGGACGAGAACGGTCTGGTCCGCCCCGGAGCCCGCGTCTCGGCCGGCGACATCCTCATCGGGAAGGTCACGCCGAAGGGCGAGACCGAGCTGACGCCGGAGGAGAACCTGCTGCGCGCCATCTTCGGCGACCGCGCGGGCGACGTGCGCGATACGTCGCTCAAGGCGCCTCCCGGCATGAAGGGCATCGTCATCGACACGAAGCTCTTCTCCAGGCGGGCGCGGGACGAGCGCAGCAAGAAGATCGTCCAGAAGGAGATCGAGAAGATCAAGAGCGAGGCCCGCACACAGACGAAGCGTCTCAGGCGCGAGCGGGATCGCCGGATATACAACATCATCGAGGGCCGGAAGACGGTCTCGATCCGCGACGCGAGGACCGACGAGCTTATGGTCCGCGCGGGCCGGAAGGTCAACGAAGAGGTCATGCGGATCCTGAGGTTCGACCGGCTGGACTGGGACACCGGGATCGTCAAGGACGCAGAGGCGAACCGCAAGGTCAAGGCCCTCTACGAGGAGTACAGGGAGAGGATCGACGCCGTCGAGCCCGAGCGCGACCGAGCCATCGAGCGCGTCAAGCTGGGCGAGGACCTTCCGCGCGGCGTGGTCAAGCTCGCGAAGGTCTACGTCGCGACCAAGCGGAAGCTCTCGGTCGGCGACAAGCTGGCGGGCCGGCATGGCAACAAGGGCGTCGTGGCCAAGATCATGGCCGAGGAGGATATGCCCTACCTGCCGGACGGCACGCCGGTCGACATCGTGCTGAACCCGCTCGGTGTTCCGTCGCGTATGAACCTCGGGCAGATCCTCGAGACCCACCTCGGGTGGGCGGCGGACAAGCTCGGATACCTGGCGGCGACGCCGGTGTTCAACGGCGCGACGATCGACTCTATCAAGAACGAGCTCGAGAAGGCGGGGCTCCCCCGGTCGGGCAAGACGGTGCTCTACGACGGGCGGACCGGCCAGCCGTTCGAGCACGAGGTGACCACCGGGCGCATCTACATCATGAAGCTCCTGCATCTCGTGGACGACAAGATCCACGCGCGCTCGATCGGTCCGTACTCACTGGTGACGCAGCAGCCCCTGGGCGGCAAGGCGCAGTTCGGCGGCCAGCGCTTCGGAGAGATGGAGGTCTGGGCTCTCGAGGCGTACGGCGCGGCGCACACGCTCCAGGAGCTTCTGACCGTCAAGTCCGACGACGTTGTCGGGCGTTCGAGAACGTACGAGGCGATTGTCAAAGGCCAGGATCCACCGAAACCGGGCACACCTGCTTCGTTCGACGTGCTCATGCGTGAGCTCCAGAGCCTCGGCCTGGATGTCACGCTGGTCAAGGAGTAGGAACCCCCCGAGGAGGGACGCCCATTGTATTTCGGCATCTTTGACGAACACAGAGAGCCTCAGGACTTCAAGGCCATCCGTATCCGGCTGGCCTCTCCGGAGGCGATCAGAAGCTGGTCGCACGGCGAGGTGACGCTGCCGGAGACGATCAACTACCGGTCGTTCAAGCCGGAGAAGGGCGGGCTCTTCTGCGAGCGCATCTTCGGGCCCGTCAAGGACTGGGAGTGCAACTGCGGCAAGTATCGCAGGATCCGGTACCGCGGGATGATCTGTGAGAACTGCGGCGTCGAGGTCACCCAGTCGAAGGTCCGGCGCGAGCGGCTCGGCCACATCGAGCTGGCCGTTCCCGTGGCGCACGTCTGGTTCTTCCGCGGGAACCCGAACATCATCGGCCGCATGCTCGACATGAAGCGGCGCGATCTCGAGCGGGTGCTCTACTACGAGTCGTACATCGTCCTCGACCCGGGGAAGACCGATCTCGAGGTCGGTGAGCTGCTGTCGGGCGAGCGCATGGCCGAGCTCGAGGAGACGAACCCCGACTCGGGCCTTCGGGCCGAGATGGGCGCCGCCGCCATCAGGGAGCTCATGGACCAGGTCGACGTGGAGAGTGAGTACGACGAACTCCGCGTCCTGGTTCGGGATCCCGAGGCGACGAAGCAGTCCAAGAAGAAGGCGATCAAGAGGCTGCAGGTCTTCGACGCGTTCCTCGATTCCGGGAACGAGCCCAGCTGGATGATCATGGACGTCATCCCGGTGCTCCCGCCCGACCTTCGGCCCCTCGTGCCGCTCGAGGGCGGTCGCTTCGCGACGTCGGACCTCAATGACCTCTATCGCAGGGTCATCTACAGGAACAACCGTCTGAAGAGCCTGCTCAAGATCAAGGCTCCCGAGATCATCCTCCGGAACGAGAAGCGGATGCTCCAGCAGGCGGTCGATGCGCTCTTTGACAACGGAAGAGGGTCGCGCGCCGTGCGCGGACGCGGACGCAGGGTCCTCAAGTCGCTGTCGCATCTTCTGAAGGGCAAGAAGGGTCGCTTCCGCCAGAACCTGCTGGGGAAGCGCGTCGACTACTCCGGCCGTTCGGTCATCGTGGTCGGTCCCGAGCTCAAGCTGCACCAGTGCGGCATCCCGAAGACCATGGCGCTCGAGCTCTTCAGTCCGTTCATCGTGCGGAGGCTCCAGGAGCTGGGACACGCGCAGACCGTCAAAGCCGCGAAGAACATGATCGAGCGCAAGAGCCCGGAGGTCTGGGACGCGCTCGAGGACGTCATCAGGGACCATCCGGTCTTCCTGAACCGCGCGCCCACGCTGCATCGTCTGGGTATCCAGGCCTTCGAGCCGATCCTCGTCGAGGGCAAGGCCATCAGGATCCACCCCCTGGTGTGTTCGGCGTTCAACGCGGACTTCGACGGCGACCAGATGGCGGTCCACGTGCCGCTCTCGCTCGAGGCGCAGATCGAGAGCCGGGTGCTCATGCTCTCGGTCAACAACATCCTGCTTCCGGCCGACGGCCGACCGGTCGCGAGCCCGTCGCAGGACATCGTCCTCGGCTGCTACTACCTGACGAAGGCGCTCGCTACCGAGCCGGACGAGACCAAGGTCCGTCCGTTCGCGTCGCCCGATGAGGTGATCTTCGCGCTCGATTCGCGTCGCCTCGATCTGCATGAGTGGATCAAGGTGCGCGTACACGGCCAGACGAAGCTCACGACGGCCGGGAGAGTGCTCTTCAACGAGATCCTCCCGGACGAACTCGGCTTCGTCAATCAGGTCATGGAGTCGAAGAAGCTCCGGGAGCTCGTCGGACGGTGCCACCGTCTGATGGGGCAGGAGCGGACCGCCGACGTGCTCGACAAACTCAAGGACACCGGCTTCCACTACGCTACGCTGGCGGGGATCACGATCGGCATCGACGACGTGCTGGTCCCCGAGTCGAAGAAGGACATCCTCGCCGCGGCGCAGAAGGAGGTCAACCGGATCTACAAGTACTACCGCGACGGCGTCATCACAGACACGGAGCGGTACAACCGTGTGGTCGATACGTGGACGCATGCGTCGAGCGATGTAGCCGACGCGATGGCCAAGGGCATGGAGGTCTCCGCGGGAGGCTTCAACCCGATCCACATGATGGCCGACTCCGGCGCGCGAGGTTCCAAGGACCAGATCCGCCAGCTCGCCGGCATGCGCGGTCTCATGGCCAAGCCGCAGAAGAAGCTGACCGGACAGATGGGTGAGATCATCGAGTCGCCGATCAAGTCGAACTTCCGCGAGGGGCTGACGGCGCTCGAGTACTTCATCTCGACTCACGGCGCGCGGAAGGGCCTGGCCGACACCGCCCTGAAGACCGCCGACGCCGGCTATCTCACGCGCCGTCTCGTCGATGTCTCCCAGGAGGTCGTCATCTCAGAGCCGGACTGCGGAACCTCGCGCGGCATCGAGACGACCGCGCTCATCGAGGCCGGCAAGATCGTCGAACCGCTGCCGGAGCGTGTGCTCGGACGTGTCGTGTCGGAGGACGTCGAGGACCCGGTGACGGGCGACGTCATCATCAAGCGGAACACACTGCTCGACGAGGAGGCGACCGAGCTCCTCTCCGACATGAATGTCGAGAAGGTCTACATCCGCTCCGTCCTGACCTGCGAGTCGGAGCGGGGCGTCTGTGCCAACTGCTACGGAAGGAACCTGGCCACGGGCCGCATGGTCGAGATGGGCGAGGTCGTGGGGATCGTCGCCGCGCAGTCGATCGGAGAACCGGGCACGCAGCTGACCCTCCGGACGTTCCACATCGGCGGAACGGCCGGCCGCATCGCGGAGGTCTCGAAGCGCGAGGCCAAGGCCTCAGGGACGATCAGGTTCCCGTTCGACAAGTCGTCGAACGTCCGCATCGACCCCGAGGGCAATCAGGTCGTCATCGGTCGCAACGTGCGGCTGGTGAAGGAAGGCGATGACGGTCGCGAGCGTTCGTACAACATCCCGTATGGCGCGATCCTCCGTGTCGACGACGGACAGCGGGTCGAGGAGGGCGACACGCTCTTCGAGTGGGATCCCTACAACGACCCGATCATCGCCCGCTCGGGCGGCACGGTGCGCTACGACCAGATGGTGACGGGCAGGACGCTCGACCACCTGGCCGACGAGACCACCGGCCATCGCGAGCGCGTCGTCATCGAGGACCCGGAGAAGGACCTGCATCCCTCGATCGTCGTCGAGTCGAAGAGCGGCAAGTCGGTCGGCGAGTACATTCTGCCCACCGGTGCCCGCGTCTTCGTGCAGAACGGCGAGACGGTGCACTCCGGACAGGTTCTGGCGAAGATCCAGCGCGAGTTCGGCAAGACGCGTGACATCACGGGCGGTCTGCCGAGGGTCGAGGAGCTCTTCGAGGCGCGGCCGCCGAAGAACCCGGCGACCATCACCGAGATCGACGGCGTCGTCCGTTTCGGCGACGTCAAGAAGGGGCTTCGCGAGATCACGGTGCTCGGAGACGATGTCGAGAAGTCGTACCGGCTGCCGCACGGCGTGCACCTGAGAGTGCACAACGGCGACGCGGTCTCGGCGGGCGACAGGCTCTCGGAGGGGCCGGTCAACCCGCACGACATCCTCGCCATCAAGGGTGAGAAGGCGGTGCAGGAGTACCTTCTGAACGAGATCCAGGAGGTCTACCGACTGCAGGGTGTGAAGATCAACGACAAGCACATCGAGATGATCGTCCGCCAGATGCTGCAGCGGGTCCGGGTCACCGATCCGGGTGACACGGCGTTCCTCGAGGGACAGGTCGTATCGCGGGCGGAGTTCGAGAAGGAGAACCGCCGCATCGCCGAGCACAACAAGGGCAAGCGGAAGAAGGCCGACAGGCTCAATCCCGCAAGGCACGAGGCGCTGCTCCTGGGGATCACGAAGGCCGCGCTGACGACCGACAGCTTCATCTCGGCCGCTTCGTTCCAGGAGACGACCAGGGTGCTCATGATGGCGGCGACCGAGGGCAAGACTGACGACCTCCGCGGACTCAAGGAGAACGTCATCATCGGTCGGAGGATCCCCGCGGGGACCGGTCTCGACGAGTTCGAGCTCATCGAGGTCCTGAAGCCCGAGGAGCCCCAGCCGAAGATCATCGAGCGCCCGGACGAGGCGCCCGAAGGAGAGGACGTGGGGACGCTGACCTCGGCGTCCGCGCAGTGACAGGTAGAGCAAAGCCACTGAGGTACAGGAGGAACGTGTGCCGACGATCAATCAGCTGATCAGGAAGGGCCGGAAGCGCAGGGTGAAAAAGAAGCCCGCGCGTGCTCTCCAGGGCCACCCGCAGCGCCGGGGTATCTGTACGAGGGTGTACACGACCACCCCGAAGAAGCCGAACTCAGCGCTCAGGAAGGTCGCGAGGGTGCGCCTCATGAAGGGCGACTCGGTCACCGCGTACATCCCGGGTGAGGGTCACAACCTGCAGGAGCACTCCGTCGTCCTCATCAGAGGCGGCAGGGTCAAGGACCTGCCGGGTGTCCGGTACCACATCATCCGAGGTCCCCTGGACGCCGCCGGTGTCGAGGGACGCAGGCAGTCCCGTTCGAAGTACGGGACGAAGAAGCCCAAGTAGTTCCGGCCGCTCAGGCTACGGATCGTGGAGGGAAGAACGCATGCCGAGAAGGCGTGAGGTACCGAAGAGAAAGAGGCAGCCGGACGCGCGGTTCGGAAGCCCTCTGGCCACGAGGTTCATCAACTCGATGATGAACGGAGGCAAGAGGAGCACCGCCGAGCAGATCTTCTACGGCGCCATGGACATCATCGCCGATAAGACCGGTGAGGATCCCATTCAGGTATTCGAGAAGGCTCTGGGGAACGTCAAGCCCATGCTCGAGGTCAAGTCGAGAAGAGTGGGCGGCAGCACCTACCAGGTGCCGATCGAGGTGAGGCCCGAGCGCAGGACCGCGCTGGCCATCCGATGGATCCTGACCTTCTCATCGCAGCGCTCCGAGCACTCGATGGCGGGCAAGCTCGCCGGCGAGCTGATGGCGGCCTTCAAGAAGGAGGGCGCCTCGGTGAAGAAGCGCGACGACACGCACCGCATGGCCGAAGCCAACAAGGCGATGGCCCACTACAGGTGGTAGCCGGAGAGAACGGTCTCTCGGGCACCTGCTCACGGGGGCAGCGGACGTGCTGACGCGGCTTGAGCACAGCGGCAGGAGCAGGACGGCGCTTCGTGAAGAGGCGATTCCTGTCCGCTCAGCGGCACGCGTCGAACGGAAGGGAACGAAGACGAGAGCGATGGACGCCACGTACCCACTCGAATCGGTCAGGAACATAGGCATCATGGCACACATCGATGCCGGCAAGACCACGTTGACCGAGCGGGTCCTCTTCTACACCGGCAAGGTCCGGCGAATGGGAGAGGTGCACGACGGCGCCGCCGTGATGGACTGGATGGAGCAGGAGCGGGAGCGGGGGATCACTATCACGTCGGCGGCGACGACGACGTACTGGCAGGACCATCGGATCAACATCATCGACACACCCGGGCACGTCGACTTCACGATGGAGGTCGAGCGTTCGCTCCGGGTGCTGGACGGGGCGGTGGCCGTCTTCTGCTGTGTCGGCGGAGTGGAACCTCAGTCCGAGACGGTCTGGAAGCAGGCCGACAAGTACCGCATTCCGAGGCTCGCGTTCGTCAACAAGATGGACCGCGTGGGTGCGGACTTCGAGAACGTGCTCGACATGATGAGGGACCGTCTGGGGGCGCTGCCGGTCGTGCTCCAGCTGCCCATCGGCAGCGGGGATGAGTTCTCCGGCGTGATCGATATCATTCACCGGAAGGCCCTCCGGTTCGACGAGCAGAGCCTGGGCGCCGTCTTCACGGAGGAGGACGTGCCCGAGGAGATGGCCGACGAGGTCGAGCGATACCGCGAGGAGCTGGTCGAGCGGGCCAGCGAGGTCGACGAGGAGCTGATGGAGAAGTACGTGCACGGCGACGAGATCGACGTCGACGAGATCGAGCGCGCGGTGCGGCGCGGAACGCTGGCCGCCGCCTTCGTGCCGGTCTACGCCGGCTCGGCGCTGAAGAACGTCGGCGTGCAGCGTCTCCTGGACGGCGTCGTCAGCTATCTTCCGTCGCCGAAGGACGTTCCTCCGGTCGTGGGGACCCATCCGGACACGGGCAAGGAGGAGTCGCGCCCGGCCGAGCCGGACGCGCCCGCGGCGACGCTCGCGTTCAAGATCGCGTCCGATTCCTATGTCGGACGCTTGACGTACCTCCGTGTCTACTCGGGGACGATCTCGAAGGGGCAGCAGCTCCTCAACCCGAGGACGGAGAAGAAGGAGCGCATCCAGCGCATCCTCCTCATGCACGCCAACAAGCAGGAGGACCGCGACTCGGCGAGCGCGGGGGACATCGTCGCCGCTGTCGGACCGAAAAAGTGCGGTACCGGCGACACGCTCTGCGATCCGAAGAAGCCGATCCTCCTCGAGTCGATGGTCTTTCCGCAGCCGGTCGTGTCGATCGCGATCGAGCCCAAGACGAAGGCCGACGAGGAGAAGCTGCTGCAGGCGCTCGACCGTCTGTCCGAGGAGGACCCGACCTTCGTGATCAAGACCGACGAGGATACCGGGCAGACGCTGATCTCCGGCATGGGAGAGCTCCATCTGGACGTGCTGACGACCCGGATGGTGCGCGACTTCGGAGTCAGGGCGAACGTCGGGAAGCCGATGGTCGCTTACAGGGAGACGATCACGCAGACGGCGGAGGCCCGCGGCGAGTTCATCCGCCAGAGCGGCGGTAAGGGACAGTTCGGCGTCGTGAAGCTCCGGGTCGAGCCGCTCGGCGAGGGCGGCGGCTTCGAGTTCGTCGACGAGACGAAGGACGGGGTCATCCCCCGCGAGTACATCCGGGCCGTCGAGGACGGCGTCAGGAGCGCCGTCGACAACGGCGTGCTCATCGGCTACTCGATGATCAACGTGCGCATCGTGCTCACGGGCGGCGAGTACCACGAGGTCGATTCGAGCGACATCGCCTTCCGCGCTGCCGGGTCGATCGCGTTTCGCGAGGCCGCCGGGAAGGCGAAGCCGGTCCTGCTGGAGCCCGTGGTCGAGCTCGAGGTCGTCGTACCGGACCAGTACGTCGGCGAGGTCATCGCCGACCTGAACGCGCGCGGCGGACGGATCGAGGGCACGCAGCTCAGGGGCGAGACGAGGGTGGTCGACGCGACCGTTCCCCTGGGACGCACGTTCGGATACGCTACGGCGCTTCGCTCGCTGACACAGGGAAGAGGGATCTACACGACCCAGTTCTCGCACTACGCCGAGGTTCCCCGCGAGAAGTTCGAGAGGATCATGAAGGACTGGGGTTGGAGATAGATGCGCGCCGGCGGGGCGCGAGGGGCGGCCCGCCGAACACGAACTCGACAACGAGAAGCAACTGACCAGAAGGAGCACTGGGCATGGCGAAGGAGAAGTTCGAGAGGACCAAGCCCCACGTGAACGTGGGCACGATCGGGCACGTTGACCACGGGAAGTCGACGCTGACGGCGGCGATGACGCTGTGTCTGTCGAAGCAGGGTCTTGCGGACTACATTCCGTTC
>WJMD01000089.1 GCA_014728125.1 Candidatus Effluviviaceae Genus V sp. | reverse complement strand
GCAAGGCGCCCCGTCTTGACACGCCGTCCCAGGCGGTGCTACGATGCTCCCCACGAGCGCGGCCCTGCCCGGGGCCGCGTTCCCGACTGCGCCGCGCCGGTTGAACGGAACGGTGCTCGACAGCCACGGCGACCATGAGCGGAGAAGGTCATGCGTGTCCGGTTCGCACCAAGTCCGACGGGCTACCTTCACATAGGAGGCGCCAGGACGGCCCTGATGAACTGGCTGTTGGCGCGCCACAACGACGGCGTCTTCGTCCTCCGGATCGAGGACACGGACCGGGAACGCTCGACGGCGGAGTTCGCCGACGCGATCCTCGAGGATCTCTCCTGGCTCGGTCTCGACTGGGACGAGGGTCCCCGTGTCGGGGGCGCGTACGGACCGTACTTCCAGTCCGAGCGGGGGGGCTCGTATCAGCCGATGCTCGAACGGCTCCTCGAATCGGGCGCAGCTTACCGGTGCTACTGCACTCCCGATGAGCTCGACGAGCGGCGCAGCAGCGCGCCGGCCGGAGGCCGCGACTGGCGGTACGACCGGAGATGCCTCCACCTCGACGATACCGAGAAGAAGAGACTGGAGGACGCCGGCAGACCGTTCGTCGTCCGCTTCCGTGTTCCAGATGGAAAGACGGTGATCGACGACATGGTCCAGGGGCGTGTCGAGGTCGACAACAGCGAACTCGATGACCTCGTGCTGGCTCGGTCGGACGGCACGCCGACGTACAACTTCGTTGTCGTCGTCGACGACCTCTCCATGGAGATCACGCACGTCATACGCGGCAGCGACCATCTGTCCAACACGCCGAAGCAGATCCTGCTCGCCAGAGCGCTCGGAGGCGCCCCCCCGACCTTCGGTCACCTGCCGCTCGTCCTCGGGCCCGACGGCAAGGTGCTGTCCAAGCGCCGGGGCGCCCTCGCCATCGGCGAGTACCGTCGCGCCGGGTTCGTCCGGGAAGCCCTCGTGAACTACCTCGCGCTCCTCGGCTGGTCGCCGGGCGATGATCGCGAGCTGCTTTCCCCCGACGAGCTCGTGGCGGAGTTCGACGTCGGGCGGGTCAGCAGGAAGCCCGCGGCGCTGGACCCCGACAAGCTCGAGTGGATGAACGAACAGTGGCTGGTACGGCTCGGACCGGCCGAGAGGGCTCACCGTATCATCCCACGGCTCCGGGAGGCGGGGTATCTGACCTCCTCCGTCGACGACGCTCTGCGGGAGCGGATCGAGCGCATCGTGGAGCTTCTGGGCGACCGGGTCAAGACGCTCGACGACGCCGCCGACCAGATGGGCTTTTTCCTTGCGTCCTCGGTGAGCTATGATAATATTGACGTTCTGAAGGTGCTGGCCAAGCCCGGCGCGGGGAAGCTACTTGCCGGGCTTCACGACGTTCTGGAGTCGGCTCCTTCGTTCGATGCCGACGATCTGGAGCCGATGATCAGGGACTTCGCGCAAAGCGAGGGCGTCGGTCTCGGCAAGGTCGCACAGCCGCTTCGGGCGGCCGTCAGCGGCAGAACGGCGACGCCCGGCATCTTTGAGACACTCTCGCTCCTCGGTCGCGATACCGTGCTCGAGCGCATCACCGAGGCGATGAAACATACGAAGGACTGATGGGGAGTCGTCTAGTGGCAGGACAGCGGACTCTGGATCCGTCGGCGGGGGTTCGAATCCTCCCTCCCCAACCACAGAGACAGGGCGCCATCGTCTAGCGGTTAGGACGCCGGCCTCTCAAGCCGGTAACACGGGTTCGATTCCCGTTGGCGCTACCAAACAAGAAGAAGCGGAGCTCATCTGAGCTCCGCTTCTTCGTTTCTCGGACCACCCGCTCTCTACTTCTTCTTGCGGGTCGCCGTCTTCCTCCTGGCCGTCTTCCTCTTGGCCGGCTTGCGCTTGGCCGTCGTCTTCTTCCGCGTCGTCTTGCGCTTGGCCGGCTTCCTCTTCGCGGTCTTCTTCTTCGTTGTCTTCTTCTTCGCCGGCTTGCGCTTCGCCGTCTTCTTCCGCGCGGTCGTCTTCTTCCGCGCGGTCGTCTTCTTCCGTGCGGTCGTCTTCTTCTTCGTCGTCTTCTTCTTTCGTGCAGGCTTCTTGGCCTTCTTCGTAGCTGCCATGAGCCTTCACCTCCTTTGCGTCCGCGCCCATTCGCGGAAGCACAACTCCGACTTCGACTCTCCCCTCCGAACCGGACGCCAGCGATCTTCCGGTCCGCACACACGGCGCGACGCGTCGCCGCACCGTCCGCGAACGACGACGTTCACCGCAGCGTCACCGTCCGCTTGACGAGTCATATGTAGAACCGCGTCCGAACAGTGTCAAGGGAAAAACCGCAACGAGCGGCGTCGCACGCGGCGCAGAAACCTCCTGGTTCATCCTCGGCGTCGGATGCGACCCGTGAATCCGTGACCCGGATGATCACCCCGACGACGTTCTCTCTCAGATCGAGAAGCTCTCTCCGTCGACGGGCACCGAGACGTTCGCGAACCCCTCGTCGGTCAGCCGACGCGCGAGCCCGAGCGACTGCTCCTCGCTCCCGTGAACCACGATCGTGCGCTCCGGGTAGCGCGACATGTTCCTCGCAAACGCGACGAGTCCGTCGCTGTCGGCGTGCGAGCTCAACTCCTCGATGACCTCGACGCGGGCCCTTCTCCGATACTCCTTTCCGAAGATCCTGACCTGTCTGCGTCCCTCGGCGATCCGTCGGCCGAGCGTGTGCTCGGCCTGGTAACCCACGATCAGTACTGCGTTTCGGCGGGACCGCATCGTGTTCTTCAGGTGGTGCAGGACCCTCCCCGCCTCGCACATGCCGGAGGCCGAGATGATGATCATCGGCCCCTTCATTCGGTTCAGCTTCTTCGAGTCGGCCACATCGGTGATGAACGTGGCCCGGGCCTCGCCGAGTGGATCGTCCCGCTCACGGAGCCTCGCGTTCATCTCCTCGTCGAAGCACTCCGGATGCCGCCTGAAGATCTCCGTGGCCCGCACGGCCAGCGGGCTGTCTACGTAGACAGGAACATCGGGGATGCGTTCGTCCCTGACCAGCGAATGCAGCACGTAGAGAACGCGCTGCGTTCTCCCGACGGCGAACGACGGTATCACGATCTTCCCCCGACGCGTCGCGACGTCGTTCACGAGTTCCTCGAGTCTGGACTCGACGTCCGTCATCCTGGAGTGTGTCCTCGCACCATACGTGCTCTCGGTGACCAGGACGTCGGCGCGGCGAACCTGATACGGATCCCTGAGAATCGGCATCTCGGGTCGCCCGAGATCTCCCGTGAAGACGATGCGTTTCGTCCGGGCTCTCTCGACGGCGTCGATCTCGACGATCGACGAGCCGAGGATGTGTCCCGCGTCCCGGAAGACGACCGTGACGCCCGGCGCGACCCGAACTGGTTCGTCGTATTCGACACCGACGAACCGCGAGAGCGTCTCGTCGACATCGTCCTCGGTGTAGACCGGCTCCAGCGGGAGGAGCCCCTTCTTTCTCCTTCTCCTGTTCAGGTACTCCAGGTCATTCCGCTGGATGTACGCACTGTCCCTGAGGAGGATCCCAGCGAGATCGGCCGTAGCACGCGTCGCGTAGATCGCTCCCCGAAAGCCGCGCTTCACGAGCGTCGGCAGCGATCCCGAGTGGTCGATGTGGGCGTGGCTCAGGACCGCGGCGGCGACCGAGGCCGCGTCGAATGGCATGGTCCGGTTGCGGCGCTCGCTCTCCGCCCGCCTGCCCTGGTATAGCCCACAGTCCAGGAGAACCCTCGACTCCCCGACATCCAGGAGGTGCTTCGAACCGGTCACGTTCCGTGCCGCGCCGTGCGTTGTGATCCGCATGGTCCCTCCGTCGCGCGTTGACTGTCGCTCTGTGATTCTGGTAGGCTACAGCAGACGGGTGAGGTCACACAAGATGCGCGACGCGGCTCCCGCACTCGTCACCGTTCGAGCGGGACCGCCCAGTACCGCGCCGTGATTTCAACGGGTCTCTCCGACGACGGGTGGGGCCCTTTCTGATGTGAGACCGAACGGGAGGACGGAACATGATCAACGACGTCGTCGTCTCAAGGGCGATCGCGAAGCGGTACTTCGAGAAGTTCGACGCGGCGCTCGAGCTCGACGCCGCCATCGTCGGTGCGGGGCCGGCGGGTCTCGTCGCCGGTCGTTATCTGTCCGAGGCGGGACTGAAGGTCGCGCTCTTCGAGAGCAAGCTCTCGATCGGCGGAGGGATCTGGGGCGGAGGCATGATGTTCAATGAGATCGTCGTGCAGAACGACGCCCTCGAGATCCTGGACGACTTCGGCATAGAGCACTCCGGCTACGGGGACGGCTACTACACGGCCGACGCCGTCCAGACGGCCTCGGCGCTCGCGTATCACGCCAGCAGGAAGGGTCTGACGATACTCAACGGTGTCCGCGTGGAGGACGTGCTCTTCTCGGAGGACCGCGTCGGCGGCGTGGTGGCTCTGTGGGCGGCGGTCCTGGCGGCGGGACTCCACGTCGATCCCCTCTCCTTCCAGGCCCGTGTCGTCATCGACGCGACGGGGCACGACGCGGACGTCACACGCACGACCGTCCGCAAAGCCGGCATCGAGCTCAAGACGAGCACCGGAGAGGTGCTGGGCGAGCGCTGCATGTGGGCCGAGAAGGGCGAGCGGTCGGTCGTCGAGAACACCGGTGAGATCTACCCGGGGCTCTATGTCGCAGGCATGGCCGCGGCGGCGGTCCACGGCAGCTGCCGGATGGGCCCCATCTTCGGAGGGATGCTCCTCTCCGGACGCAAGGTGGCGAAGCTCGTGCTTGACGAGCTCGGGAAGAAGTAGCGATGGGGGTGGCCGGGATGTCCGGGATGCCCGAGGGGGGCCTCTACCTCATCCTGACGGCGCCCCGCATCTCTCACGAGGAGCTGACGGCCGAGGCGGTGCGGCTCGGAATCCCCTTCGTTCAGCTCCGTGAGAAGGAGCTTCCCGAGGACCAACTGCTCGACCTCGCCACACGCCTGAGCCGCATCACATCCGGAAGCGCCACCAGACTCATCATCAACGACCGACCGCTCGCCCTTCTCGGCCCACATGCAGCGCTCGCCCAG
>WJMD01000088.1 GCA_014728125.1 Candidatus Effluviviaceae Genus V sp. | reverse complement strand
GTGCCTGAACGTGTGGCAGCTCGCCGGCTTCGCCACGCCGGAGGCCGCGACGGCCTCCTTCACGGCGCGCTGGACCGAGGACCGGTGCACGTGGTGCCGACGCGGTCGCCCGGCGTCGTCGGCGCACAGGGTCGACGACGGGAACAGGAACTGCCATCCCCACTCGCGCGAGGCGTTCGGGTACTTCCGTTCGAGGCCCGCCGGCATCGTCACACGGATGTCGCCGAGCTCCCGGTCCTGTTCGAAGCGTCGCTGAACCTCCGAGAGGTGCTCCTTGAGCGGCGCTACGACGGCCTTCGGCAGAACCGTCGCCCGGTCACGGTCGCCCTTCCCTGCCCTGACCATGATCCGGCCGCGCTCGAAGTCGATGTCCTTGATCCGGAGCTCGAGGCATTCCTTCAGGCGGAGTCCGGCGCCGTACAGAAGCGCGGCTGCGATCCAGCGCTCGCCGTCAAGACGTGCCAGGACCTGTCTTACCTCAGCCCGCGACAGAACCACGGGCAGTCGCTTCGATTTCTTCGCCCGGACGACATCGTTGATCCACCCGATGTCCTGCTCCAGAACCTCCTTGTAGAGGAACACGATCGCGGACAGCGCCTGGTTCTGCGTCGACGGACTGACGTGGCGGTCGACGGCCAGGTGCGACAGAAACTCCCGAACGTGCCACGGCCCCATCGTCGACGGGTGACGTTTGTCGTGGAACACGATGAAGCGCCTGATCCAGGCGACGTACGCCTGTTCGGTTCGGCGACTGTAATGCCTCGACTGCAGGGCCCGGCGAACGCGGTCCAGCAGCTTGACCCGCGGACGGGGTCGGACGCCGTCCTCACGGAGCGACAGCTCATCGTTCAGAAGCTGGTGGTCGGAGATGGCATGCACAGCATCGCCGTCAGACCCGCCGCTGCCGCCGGGGTCGTCGGCGCGCGCATGGAGAAGAAACAGCCGGTTCGGCTTCAAAGGCATATCATGGACTTCCCTGAGGAGCTGGGTCCCGGGCGCCACCTGCGGATGCAGGTGCACGCCATTCCACTATACCTTGCGTTCGGCAAGTGAGTCAAGAGCGAGACGGAGTGAGGGGGGCCTTCAGAGCCGGGGACGATTTGACCGCGGTTCAGTGAGGGGAACGCTCGATTCCGCCGGAGGCATCCGCCGTCTCCGCGGACTGGTCGCTCCCTTTCGTGGCGTCGTCGCCGCCCACCTTCTCCGGCTCCTGCGGAAGGTGTGTGTCGCCCGCCCGCACGCACGCGGCGATGGCTGCGGAGACGTGGGCGCCGCCCAGTGTGATCATGGAGACGATGTAGACCCACGACAGGAACGCCAGGAGCGCGCCGAGCGAACCGTAGACGACGTTGTAGCGTGCGAAGCCGCTTCCCAGATACCAGCTGAAGACTCCGGTCGCGGCCACGAACGCGCCCGAGGCGACCCCCGCTCCACCCGCCGCCTCCAGCCAGCGGACCCGCGTGCTCGGCACGAGCCGGTAGAGCGCCAGCAGGATCAGGAACACAACGACGAAGAAGATGAGGTTCGAGGGGATGCCGTGCAGCGCGGAGACGAACGTATCGGCGGCCGGCGTCGGGACCTGCTTCGTCACAACGCCGATGGCCGCCCGCGCGAGCAGGAAGACGGCGAGGAGCCCGACCAGTCCCCCCACGACGGCGAGTGCGGTCAGCCGGGTCTTGAGTATCCCACGCTGGACGCTGCCGACCCACGCCCGGTTGATGTTCCGGACCAATGCGTCGAAGGCGCTCGTCGCAGCCCAGAGCAGCGTCAGGATACCGACCAGCCCGACGGCGCCGCGCGAGTTGACCAGCCTCGTCACGTTGCTCCTGATGAGCTCGCGCTCGATGGGGAACGCGTTGACGATGATGTCCAGGATCTCCTCCTCGGCCTGAAGCGTCTCGACGAGCGACCCGCCGATCGCCGCGAGAATCAGCAGAACGGGAAAGAGGGAGAAGATCGTGTAGAAGGCGATCGTGGCCGCCGCCTCAGGCACGCGCTCACGTTTCAGGTGCTGCAGCGACGAACCGAGGACGTCGCCGCAGAACGCGCTCATCGTGCGCATGGCGTTTGGCATCGGGTACTCCAGTGGGGAACTCGGTTCGCGGACAGGCGGGGCCCGTAGCTACTCCAGCGACCTGATCAAGCCGAGGTCGAGGTCGCCCTTCGCACCCCACCCCTTCCTCCCGGATGGGATGTCCGGACGGAACGACTCGTACAGGGCGTAGGCGCGCTCCGCCAGCTCCTCCCCGTCCAGGGACGACGCGAGGTCGTCCATAGCCCGGCGGACGTCATCGAGGTCCTCTCCGAACTTGCGCTCGAGGTAATCCCGGACCTTCTCGGGGTCGATCTCCTTGTCCTTCTTGACCGCGCGGATGCCGTCGTCGGTCTCGACGGCCGGAACAGCCCTGCCGAGAACCTCCACCCGGAACACCTCGCCGGGCCGCTGTTCCTCAGGGGTTTTCCCCTTCTCCCTGCTCGGCTTGAAGATACCGAGTCGCCGTCCCTTCGACTGCGCGTTCAGACCCGCCACGGCCCTCCCGAAGGTCAGCGCCTCGTCCCGGTCGTAGCCGAGATGCTCGGCGACGACCGCAGCCCAGAGGGTCAGCACCGGAGCGCGGTTGATCTGAACGACCTTGCCGGCCACGACTTCTCCCTGGCGGATGTCGCTGCGCGGGGGACGATGCAGACGCCCGGTGCACGGCGCGGCCGCGCTCAGGGGGCTTTGAGCGGGCGGCTGCGCGGGACCGGCCGTCGGGCACTACGACAAGAGAGGCCCCGAAGCGTGCCCGGGGCCTCTCCCAGGACCTACGTGAACTTCATTCCGAGGTGGCGGAGCGACTTCCGTACGTCGCGGAGCTTCGTCACGACGGCGTGCTGGCTGTCGAGCGTCTCGTTTCCGCTCTTTCCCTCGATCTCGTCCACCATCAGGCGGCAGGCCTTCAGGCCTTCCTCGGCCTTCTGGAACTCACCCTGGAGCTTCTCGTTCATCGTCTTGCCGCGGTACTCGGACAGCTTGACGCTGCACTGGTCCAGCTCCGTCTTGACCTCATCGATGGTCGGCTTCTTCTCGTCCACTGCTGCTCCCTTCGTACGCTTCCATCGACCGCCGCGCCGCCGAGTCCCGGGGGACTGCTACTCCTTCTCCTCAGGCAGCGGCTGCTTCGTTACGGTGATGTCGTCGATCCACGCCGTACCCGTTCCGTAGATGACGAGGTTGAGCTTGATGTTCGTCGGGTTCTCACCCTCCTTCAGGTAGAAGGGTGTCTGCTGCTCAGTCCAATCTACACTCCCGTGCACCTGTGAATCAAGCGCGCGGGAGAAGTACTCATGCTCGCCGAAGACGCTGATCATCTCGAGATAGACCTGCCCCTCGATGTCCTCGGTCTTGATCATCGCCTTGTAGTTGACCTGAGCGTTCTCGATATCGACGTCGCCCAGCTCGAAGAGCGTCACGGTGATCGGCTCCTCAGCGATCATCTTGAAGGCGCCGTTGTTGTCGGCCGAGTCAACGGGATCGAAGATCACCGCGTTCACAGTATCGGCCGCGGCGCGCGAGCCGTCGATCGGGAACTCGGCGATGACCTCCGCCTCGGGTTCCACATCGACCTCTTCCTCCTGGGCGCAGCCGGCCAGGAACAGCGTTCCCAGCATCACGACAAGGGCCATTGAGAGCAACATCCGCTTCGTCATTGAGCTCCTCCCTTTTGTCTGTGGCCTCGTCCGACGCCGTCGTGCGCGGGGCACCTCCGCTCCTACCGCGCGTCCAGCATGTCGGCGAGCGAGACCGCGTTCAGTGCGGCATAGCCGCTGTCATCATTGTCGAAATAACAGTAGACATCAAGTCCCCGGCGGGCCCACGACGAGAGCGCGCCGGCCCAGCCGGACAGCGTGCTCTGATCGTACGACCCCTCGTACCTGTCCCCCGGCCCGTGCAGCCTGAGGTAGACGAAGTCCGCCGTGACCTCCTTCGGAGACAGCCGTCCAGCCAGATGATAAACACAAAACGCCGCCCCGTGCGACCGCAGAAGCTCCAGTATGTCATTATCGAACCAGCTCTCGTCGCGGAACTCGAACGCACAGCGAAGCTCTCCGGGCAGGGCCTCGAGGAAACGCTCCAGGCGCTCCGGGTCGGCCCGCCACGACGGGGGGAGCTGAAAGAGCACCGGCCCCAGTCGCTCGCCGAGAGCCTCAACAGCATCGAGGAACCGCCTCAGGCTCTCTTCGGGGTCCTTCATCTTCTTCATGTGCGTGATGTAGCGGCTGGCCTTCACCGAGAAGACGAAGTCCGACGGGACCGCGTCCGTCCATGTCCGGAGTGTCTTGTGCTGCGGCAGGCTGTAGAAGGTGTTGTTGACCTCGACGCTCCTGAGCCTGCCGCCATAGAAACCGAGCCACTTCTTCTGCGGCAGGTCCTCCGGATAGAACGGTCCCTTCCAGTGACCGTAGTTCCATCCGGACGTGCCGATGTGGATGTCCCCCCTCGCGGGCATGGACCGCTCTCCCCTCTCAGTTCCGCTGCCGGTTCGGGCAGACATACGCGGTCCGGCCGGACACGGTCAACCGCTTGAGCCTGCCCCCGCAGGCCGGGCAGGTACCGTCCCGCCCGCGGCACGGCGTCAGCCACGAGCGCGGCATCTCGTCGGGCTGTGCCCGGCACTCGATGGCCTTGCGGAGCACGCGCCCCGTCTCACGGTAGAGCTTCGACCGCCTCCTGTTCCCGAGCTCCCGGAGCCTCTTCCGCGGATGGATGCGAGCGTGGAACAGGATCTCGTCCGAGTAGACGTTCCCGATGCCGGCGACGATGCTCTGGTTCATGAGAGTCGGCTTGGCCATGCCACGCCGCTGGATCACTTGTTCCTCGAACCGCTCCCGGTCCAGCGCGTCCGACAGCGCGTCGGGGCCGAGGTCCAGGTCCTGAATGAACGAGTCCGGATCCCCGGTGAACGACACACGGCCGAGGAGCCGCCGGCAGTCGTAGCAGAGTCTGTACCCGCGGCTGAACTCCAGCACCAGTCGCCAGTGCTCGGTGAGCTCGTCGGTCTTTCCGAGGTCGAGGAAGCCCGTCATACCGAAGTGGAGCACGAGCCAGCCGCCCGACGACGCGCGGGCGAAGAGGTACTTGCCGTGCCGGCGCGTCGTCGTCAGTCTCGAACCCGTCAGTTCGTCGACCAGGCGCCGCCTCGACACGCCCTCGAGCATGTCGCCCGGCCGGCTGACCCGGACGTTCCGGATCCGGCGCTTGAGCGACGTCGACTGCAGATACCGCCGGAAGACCTCGACGTCGGGCAGTTCCGGCATGGCTCCTCCCCCGCGCGGACACCGCTGTCGGGCGCTCCCGCGGTTTCTGATGTACGTGATGCGACGCGCTACTCGCGTTCGGCTCGACGGCGCTCCGCGGCCCCCGTTGTCGAGAGATGCCGGCTGAACCAGTCGCCCGCGTAATCGGCGACCATCTCCAGCGCCCCGGGTTCCTCGAACAGGTGCCCCGCTCCCTCGACCACGGTCAGGCGCTTCTCCTCAACGGGCAGGCGGTCGAGCACGCTCCTGTTCGCCTCGATGAGCGCCTCGTCCTTCTCACCCACGAGCAGGAGCGTCGGCGCCAGCACGCCCTCCACCGCGCCCTCCGCCAGTTCGACGCGCCCGCCGCGCGAGACGACTGCACCGACGAGCGTCGGCGCCTCCGCTGCGACGATCAGAGCGGCCGCGGCGCCTGTGCTCGCACCGAGAAGACCGATGTCGAGCTCGCCGATGTCCGGGTCGTGCGTGACCCAGTCGGCGACGCCCATCAGCCGCCCGGCGAGGAGCGCCATATTGAAGCGGAACTCGCGGGTCCGCTGGTCGGCGACCTCCTCATCGGGCGTCAGGATGTCGAACAGGAGCGTCGCAAGTCCCCTGCGCCCCAGCTCCCGCGCAACCTCCCGGTTCCGCGGACTCGTCCGGCTCGACCGGCTCCCGTGCGCGAAGAGCACGACGCCACTCGGTTCCTTCGGCACGGTGAGCTCGCCCTCGAGCGTCACCCGGTCGAGCGACACTACGATCTCATGTCCCTTGGCGCCTTCGTTCCCACCCTGTTCCATGGCTCACCCCACTACGTTGATTCCGTGTCGTTCTGCTCCGCGTCTGTCCGCCGTCGCCGATCCAGCCGTCGCGCCGCGAAGAGCATCACAAGCTGCGACGCCGCCCACGGGATCAGACTCATCCCGAGGATGATGAACCAGGCGGTCGGCTCCGGAGGTTCGACCTTCAGCACCCCGGCCAGTCCCGGCACGTAGACGGCCGCCACCAGGAGCGCCGTGCACAACCCGACGGCAGCCCAGACGAACGGGTTCCTCGTCACGTCGTTCACGAAGACGCCCGAACGAAGGTCGCGGACGTTGAACACGTGCCACAGTGATGCGAAGCCCAGCGTCAGGAACGACACCGTGATCGCCTCGAGACGTTCGTACCCCAGCGTGTTGAGCGCGTGCGACAGCGCCCAGAGCGTGGGCACGGCGATCGCCAGCCCGAATCCCCCGACGCCGTACCAGTGCACACTCGTGAGAATGGGCTCGTCCGGATCCCGGGGCGGTCGTTCCATGATGCTCGGATCGCCCTCTCCGACGCCGACCGCCAGCGCCGGGAACACGTCCGTGACGATGTTGAGATAGAGTATCTGCAGGGGAAGCACGGGCAGCGGCGCGCCTGCGAGCGACGCCGCGGTCACCGCGATGATCTCGCCGACGTGGCAGGGCAGCAGGTACATCACGAACTTCCGGATGTTGGCGAAGATGACGCGCCCCTGCCCCACCGCTTCAACGATCGTCGAGAGTTCGTCGTCCTTCAGGATCATGTCTGCGGCCTCGCGGGCCACCTGCGTGCCCCGACGCCCCATCGCGATGCCGATGTCGGCCTTCTGGAGCGCGGGCGCGTCGTTCACGCCGTCGCCCGTCATCGCGACGATCTCTCCCGCCTCCTGCTCCCGCTCGATGAGCCGGAGCTTCTGCTCGGGGGTCATCCGAGCGTAGATGCGCGTGCGTCCGCTCTGGGTTCGGCCCTCCTCGGAACCCAGGTCGCCACCGCGCACGACCGGCGCGTCCTCCTCCCGGGTCAGCCCGACGGCATGCGCGATCCTGCGCGCCGTCTCCGGGAGGTCGCCGGTCGCCATGATGACACCGATCCCTGCCTCGCGGCAGCGCTCGATGGCCTCCCGGGCCGCCTCGTGGGGCGGGTCGTAGAGCCCGACCAGCCCGACGAACGCCAGGTCCTCGTAGGGGTCGGCGTCATCGCTTCCCACCTCACGTCGGGCGAGGGCAAGCACTCTCAGGCCCTCCTCCGCCATGACGCGCGAGCGCTCAAGCCACTCGTCCCGCGCATCGTCGATCGAACGCTCGCCCTCTCTCGTCAGTACGCTCGTCGAGACACCGAGCACCGCTTCCGGCGCCCCCTTGACCGCGACCAGGTACCCGTCGTCCTGCCGGTGGAAGGTCGCCATCATCGCGACCTCGGGATCGAAGGCCTCTTCACGCTCCTCCGGAAGCTCCTCCAGCAGGTGTGCGCGCTCGAGCCCGGCCGCGGCTCCGGCCTTGAGCAGCGCGACCTCCATCGGGTCGCCGCTGCACTCCTCGTCCCGCTCATCGCCGTTCCCGCCGAGCGCGGCGTTGTTGACCAGGACACCTATCTGCAGTGCCTCGCGAAGCAGCGGCTCATCCGATGGCTCGACCGGCTCTCCGCCTTGAGAGAACGCGTCGTCGTCGGTCAGGGTGTAGCCGCCCGATGCCAGTTCGTACTCCCTGACGACCATCCTGTTCTCGGTCAGCGTGCCCGTCTTGTCGGCGAAGATGACGGTCGTCGCACCGAGCGTCTCGACCGACGCCAGCCGGTTGAGCACGGCGTTCCGCGACGCCATCCGCCACATGCCGCGCGCCAGCGCGACGGTCGCGACGATCGGGAGTCCCTCGGGAATCGCCGCCACCGCCAACGCAACCGACGTCTCGACCATGGACACGAGGTCGCGCCCCGCCACGGCGCCCGCCGCGGCCACGACGGCCGCGATCCCCAGCGTCACCCAGATGAGACGACGTCCGAAGACGGCGAGACGCTTCTCGAGCGGGGTCACCTCGTCCTCGGTCTCCCTGACCAACGAGGCGACGCGCCCGATCTCCGAGGCCTCTCCGGTTCCGACGACGATGCCCTCGCCGGACCCCTTCGTGACGGCCGTGCCCTTCCACAGCATCGACGAACGTTCGGCGAGCGGCGCGTCCTCCGAAACGGGGTCGGTCGACTTGTCGACCGGAACCGACTCACCGGTCAGCGCCGACTCGTCGGCCTGCATGCGCGACGCCTCGATGAGCCGGACGTCGGCCGTGACGACGTCGCCGCCCTCGAAGAGCACGACGTCCCCGGGAACGATATCTCCGGCCGACACCTCGATGGTCGTGCCGTCGCGACGGACACGTGCACTGACGCGGCCCAACCGCCTCAGCGCCTCCATCGACCGTACGGCGCGGAACTCGGTGAAGAACCCGATGATGGCGTTGATGAGCAGGGCCACCAGGATGGCGACCCCCTGTTCCCATTCGCCGAATGCGAACGAGGCGGCCGACGCGGCGCCGAGGATGATGATGATCAGGCTCTTGAACTGGCGGGCCAGGATGACGAACGCGCTCTCACGCTCGGTTTCCCGGAGCGCATTGCGGCCGTGCTCCCTCCGGCGTGACGACACATCGTTGTCGCTGAGGCCGCGCTCGGGGTCGACGGACAATGCTCCGGCGACCTCGCCGGGGTCGAGTGCCCAGGCGAGCTCGAGAGTACGCTCCGCCGTCTCGCCGGGTGTCTCGCTCACCTGCCGCTCCTCGCTCCCGCCTGCAGGTGCTGCCTGACCTCTTCGTCCGTCATCTCATGGAAGTCCCTGTAGAACGACGCCACGGCGAACGGCGGGGAGTCCTGGGCGAGCAGGCAGTACTTCTCGTCGAACACGCCGTCGACGAGTTCGATGGACGCGATCGGCGACACCGGCACGGCCATCCGAATCGAGGCCGGGCCGCGCTTCGCCACCATCCGCGCCGCGACGAGCATGCTGTAACCGGTTGCCAGACCGTCGTCGACAAGGTAGACGGTCTTCCCCTCGACGTTCGGCGGCTCGGTCGTGCCCGCGTACTCTCTGGCCCTGCGCTCGACCTCGCGCCGGACCTCTCCGGCGACGCGTCCGATGGTGTCCATCGGGATGGAGAACGAACGGACGACGCCCTCGTTCAGGACCGTCGTACCGTCGATCGCGACCGCGCCGAATCCCATCTCAGGCGACTCCGGGATGGGGAGCTTGCGGACGACGACCGGCTCCACTGTCGCCCTCAGGTCGACCGCGATCGGCCGAGCCACCGGAACGCCGCCCCGGGGCAGCGCCAGCACAAGAGCGTCCGGATCAGGCTCGAGAGCCATGAACGATGCCAGCTCACGGCCTGCATGGATCCGGTCCTCGAAAGCGAACAGCGGGCCCGGAACGTGTCGGTCGATGTGGATCGCCATCCTGGATCACCTCTCGCAGGCTCACACAGGCTCTGCACGACGGGGCTGCGTCTCGCCCCCCCGGGCATCGCCCTTGCTCTCAAGCTCCGCGACGCGGCGCGCCACGGCCACAACGCTGTCGGGGTTGAGCGAGATCGAGTCGATGCCCTCCCCGACCAGGAAGCCGGCGAACTCCTCGTGGTCGCTCGGGGCCTGCCCGCAGATACCGACCTTTCTTCCCGCGGCGTGAGCGCGCTCGATGAGGAGCGCGATCATGCGCTTCACCGCCTCGTCCCGTTCGTCGAAGATGTCCGAGAGCTCCTCGGAGTCGCGGTCGACACCCAGGGTCAGCTGGGTCAGGTCGTTGCTCCCGATGGAGAAGCCGTCAAAGCGCTTCGCGAACTCTGAAGCCAGCACAACGTTCGACGGGACCTCCGCCATGACGTAGACCTCGAGGCCGTTCTCCCCGCGCGCAAGCCCCTCGCCGCCCATGACCTCGAGCACACGGTCGGCCTCGTCGAGCGTCCGGCAGAACGGGATCATCACGACGACGTTCGAGAACCCCATGGTCTCGCGGGCGCGCTTGATGGCGCGGCACTCGAGCGCGAATCCCTCGCGGTATCGGTCGCTCGTGTACCTGGAGGCCCCGCGGAACCCGAGCATCGGGTTCGACTCCTCCGGTTCGAACGCCGCGCCCCCGATGAGGTCCGCGTACTCGTTCGTCTTGAAGTCGCTCATCCGGACGATGACGGGGTCGGGATACTGCGACGCGGCGATGCGGGCGATGCCGCGCGACAGGCGGTCGACGAAGTACTCAGTCTTGTCGTCGTAGCCCCGCGTCAGCTTCTTGATGGCGCGCTTCGCCTTCCTGTCCTCGAGCTCGTCGAACCGGACGAGCGCCATCGGGTGCACCTTGATCCAGTTGTTGACGATGAACTCCATCCTGGCGAGCCCGACTCCTCGCGCCGGCAGCCTCCACCACCGGAACGCGGCGGCGGGACTGGCGATGATCATCATGATCCGCGTGTCGGTCTCCGGGATGTTCTCGAGGTCAACCTCCTCCTCGGTGTACTCGAGGATCCCCTTGTAGATGTACCCGACCTCGCCCTGGGCGCACGACACGGTGATGTCCTGACCGTCCTTGATGAGCTCCGTGGCCTCGCCGGTCCCGACGACGGCCGGGAACCCCAACTCGCGGCTGACGATGGCGGCGTGGCTCGTCCGGCCGCCGTGGTCCGTCACGATGGCCGCGGCCCGCTTCATCAGAGGAACCCAGTCCGGATCGGTCATGCCCGTCACGAGCACGTCGCCTTCCTCGACCTGGTCGCCCTCCTCGACATCGTGCACGACGACCGCGCGTCCGGACGCGACCGCCTCCCCGATGGCGAGCCCGCTGACGATCTCCTCGCCCTTCTCCTCGAGGGTGTACGTGTGGAGCGCGCCGGCCTGTTTCTGCGACTGGACGGTCTCGGGCCGCGCCTGGACGATGAACATCTCGCCCGAGTCGCCGTCTCTTGCCCACTCGATATCCATGGCATGGCCGTAGTGCTCCTCGATCGCTACGGCCCACCGCGCGAGCTGAAGAACCTCATCGTCGGCGAGCACGTAGGTGCTCTGCTCGGTCTTCGACGTCGAGACGTTCTTGGTCGGGCTGCTGGCACCCTTCTTCGAGTACACCATCTTCCGTTCCTTCTCACCGAGGTGCCTGCCGACGATCGGCACGTGATCGCCGTCGAGCAGCGGCTTGAAGACGATGTACTCGTCTGGGTTGACGGCGCCCTGCACGACGTTCTCTCCCAGACCCCACGCGGCGTTGATGACGACGACGTTCGGGAAGCCGGTCTCCGTGTCAATGGTGAACATGACGCCGGAGCCCGACTTGTCCGACCGCACCATGGTCTGAACCCCGACCGAGAGCGCCACGTCCATATGGTCGAAGCCCTGCTCCTCCCGGTACGCGATGGCACGGTCGGTGAAGAGCGAGGCGTAGCACCTGCGGCACGCCTCCAGGAGGTCGTCCGCGCCGGAGACGTTGAGGAAGGTCTCCTGCTGACCCGCGAAGCTCGCCTCCGGAAGGTCCTCCGCCGTCGCGCTGCTTCTGACCGCGACGTGGACCGCCTTCGTGTCGTTCCGCGCCGAGAGCTCACGATACGCGTTCCGGACGGCCTCGCCGATCTCATCGGGGAACTCGCCCTTCGCGAAGAGGCGTCTGACGGACCGTCCGACCGAATCGAGGTTCTCCCGGTCCTCGTCGAGCTCGGCCAGCGTCGCCCGGATCTCGTCCTCGATGCCGTTCGCGGCGATGAACCGTCTATACGCCTCGGCCGTCGTCGCGAACCCGCCGGGAACGCGCACGCCCTCCTCCTTGAGCTCGCGGATCATCTCGCCCAGCGACGCGTTCTTCCCGCCGACCTGTCCCACGTCGTCGGACCCCACGTCCTCGAGCCATCGAACCAGTGCGTCGGACATCCTCGGATACCTCCTCTGCTGTCGCTCGCTCGACGGAACAGCCGCCCCCGCGGCACTTCGCGGGCCGGGCGCGCGACCGCCTCAGCTCCCCGCTATCCTCACGGCCTCACGGATCATCTGCCGCGCATAGCCCCACTCGTTGTCGTACCACGCCATGATCTTCACAAGGTCGCCGTCGACGACGCGGGTCATGCCCAGGTCGACGATGGAAGCGCGGTCGTCTCCGACGATGTCCGACGAGACCAGTTCGTCGTCGGACGCGCCGAGGATGCCGCGGTAGCGGTCGCTCGCGGCCTCCTCGCGGAACGCGTCGTTCACCTCCTCGGCGGTCGTCTTCCGGTCGGTCAGGAAGACGAGGTCCGCGATCGAGCCCACGGGGATGGGAGCGCGCACGGCGACGCCGTCGAAGAGCCCCTCGTACTGTGGAAGCGCCTTCGTCGCGGCGATCGCAGCGCCGGTCGAGGTGGGCACGAAGTTCGC
>WJMD01000087.1 GCA_014728125.1 Candidatus Effluviviaceae Genus V sp. | reverse complement strand
CGTACATCCCTCGCCCGATGACCGGAGGGCGAGCTACGAGAAGGCCCTCGCGAAGCTCCAGGCGGACGAGGTCGTCCGGAGGATCTGGCGCCGCGACCACACGGTCTGGAGCGACTCGCCGGACGAGATAGCGAACCGCCTCGGATGGCTCGACCTCCCCGAATCGATGGCGGCCGATGTGGTATGCATCTCGACGCTCCGTGACGAGCTCCGCGGGCTCGGATGGGACCGGGCCGTGCTTCTGGGGATGGGCGGCTCGAGCCTGGCGCCCGAGCTCTTCGCGAGGACGTTTCCGGGGGACGGACGTCTCACGCTCAGCGTACTCGACAGTACCGACCCCGCGGCCGTGCTCGCCGTCGACCGGAGCGTCGACTACACGAAGACGCTCTTCATCGTCGCAACGAAGTCGGGCTCGACGGCAGAGACGGTCTCGCTCTTCAAGTACTTCTACGGACGTGCGAGGGACGAGGTGGGCGAGGAGGCGGCGTCCCACTTCGCGGCCATCACCGACCCGGGCAGCGCGCTGGCGGAGACGGCCGACGACCTGGGGTTCCGGGCGACGTTCCTGAACGACCCGGACCTGGGCGGCCGGTTCTCCGCTCTCTCGTTCTTCGGGCTCGTGCCGGCGGGGCTCATCGGCGTCGACCTCGAGGGACTCCTGACGCGCGCCATCGACGCGTCGAACGGCTGTGGGCCCGACGTCCCGATCGAGGAGAACCCGGCGGCCCTGCTCGGCGCGTTCCTGGGAGCGCATGCCATGGAGGGGTGGAACGTCCTCCGCCTCGCGATGTCGCCGTCCGTGGCGGGCTTCGCCGACTGGGTCGAACAGCTCCTCGCCGAGAGCACTGGGAAGGACGGACGGGGCATCGTGCCTGTGCCCGTGGTCAGGCCGCTCGAGGCAGTGCGCAAGACCGACCGCTGGATGCTGGCCGAGATGCACGTCGAGGGGGAGCAGCAGTCGACCCTCCGAGGGGTCGACTGGTCTTTCGTTCCAAAGGCCCAGCTCGCGCTCTCGGACCCCTACGACGTCGGAGGTCAGTTCTTCATCTGGGAGATGGCGACGGCTGTCGCCGGGCACATCCTCGGCATCCATCCGTTCAATCAGCCGAACGTCGAGTCCGCGAAGGTCCGGGCGCGCGAGGTGGCCGAGGCGTACCGTCGCGACGGGAGCCTGCCGGAGCTCGAGCCGGCCTTCACGGACGGGGGAATCAGCGTCTTCGGAGACGCTGCAGACGAGAGCATCGATGAGCTGCGGGAGCGGTTCTCAGAGGTCGGCGTTCCGTCGCGCTCTTCCGAGGACTCCGACATGCCGTACCGCTACGCTGCGTTCCAGGTCTACCTGCCGCCGACAGCCCGGCACGACGAGCTGCTGGAGGCGCTCTGGGAACGCTGGGCTAGGACCCTCTGCCTGCCTGTCACCGTCAGCTACGGGCCCCGCTTCCTGCACTCCACCGGCCAGCTTCACAAGGGCGATGCGGGGAAGGGGCTCTTCTTCCAGATCACGGCCGACCACGCGGAGGACGTCCCGATACCCGACGACCCCGGTTCGAAGTCCTGCACGCTCTCCTTCGGAACGCTCATCGACGCGCAGGCCATGGGCGACATGCAGGCGCTCGAGGACGCCGGCAGAACGGTCGTACGCTTCCACCTCGGGAGCGATGTCGAGGGTGGCCTCAGGAGACTGGCCGGGATCGACGCGGCATGACCGGCCGCCGTGTCCGAGCCCACGTCGGACACGGCTGCCCGGTTCCGGCGTACGACTCTTTTCGCGCGAGCGCCGCCCAGTCGAGCCGCCCGCCCGGGCCGCGCGACCCCCGGCGGGCCTACGCCTTGTCCCAGCCCTCGCGTTCGCTGCGGTGGGGACCCTCGAAGATGTCCGGGAGCGGCACGGTCGAGATGACGCGGCGGAACTTGCCGCGCGGCGAGAGGGGGATCTCGTCGACGGTCTCGAGGACGACGCGGATGTCCGGGCCGAACTTCGTCTGGAAGTACTTCACGAGTTCCTCCCGTTCATCGTCGGTGAACGGTTCCTCGCGGACGGCCCGCGCGTGGATCTCCGATGGGTCGTGCTGGATGAGCTGGGCGCGCTGAATGCCGGGTACCAGAAAGGTCCAGTACGCCAGAGAGATCGGCGGCATCACGCGGCCGTCGGCCGTCACCAGGACGTCCTCCTCGCGGGTCGTGATACCGCCCAGAAGCGGCAGCTTCCTTCCGCACGAGCACATCCTGTCGGTCGTGATGACCGTGTCGTTGAACGCGTAGCGGATGAACGGCATCGCGTAGTTGTGGAGACTGGTGGCGACGAGTTCGCCCATCTCGCCCGGAGCGACGGGCTCGCGATTCTGGTCGAGCACCTCGACGATCCCGTACTCCCTGAAGATGTGGTGTCCCTCGTGCTTCTCGCACTCTCCGGAGAAGGCGACCCTCTCCGACTGACTGTAGCCGTCGAACACCTCCGCCTCGAACCGTTCCTCGATGAGCTCCCGCTCCGCCTGCATCAGCGGCTCCCCGGACGTGAAGACGCAGTCGAGCGGGAGCGTCTCGCCGCTCGCCTTCAGGGAGCACGCGATGAAGTAGGCCGTGGACGGATACGCCTCGAGAGCCTCGATGCCGCGGCGTCGAAGCTCGGCGATGTAGACGGGCAGGTTCTCGGCGCTGACGTGGAGCGGCGAGAGGAAAAGCTGATTCCAGGGGCGGTTGTACCGCCAGAAGGGCGGCTTGCTGCGCTCGACCGGTACGACGGGGCGGCCGAGCGATGTGGCGTACGGCCGCCCGAAAGCGAAGTCGGCCCAGTCCCGGATGCGGAACGAGCAGGCGTGGTTGGCCATGCAGACGTTCCAGTCCCAGACGAGCTCGAGCGGCGTCCCGGTCGTGCCGGAGGTGGTCGTACCGCGACGGTCCTTCTTCGGCACGGCCGTCGAGAGCAGGTCGTGCGGCCGCGCGCGCACGGTCGCGCGCTCGAGGACCGGCATCTTCCAGAGGTCCTGCCTCCCGCGGACGTCGTCCGGCCGGAGCCTCTCTCGATCCATCACCTCGCGGTAGTAGGGGACGGTCTTGTAGGCGTGAGCGACGAGCCTACGGAGGCGCTCGTCCTGCCAGGCGGTCATCTCCTCGTAGGAGTACCACTGCGACTCGTCGAGCAGCTCCATCCACGCGTCGAACTCGGGCGTGAAGCGCTCCCTCAGAATGCGGGCTCCGTGCCACGAGATGATCGCGCTCTGGAGCGCGGCGGGGAGCTCCCCGTAGATGGCCTTCTGGGTTGGGTTCATGAACCTCTCCGACGGTGGCCCGTTGAGCCTAAGCTCCACGACTCCATTCGTCAAGGAGCATGATTCGCGCCGGAAAGGGCATCACGGGGCAACCTGGCCCGTGTCGCGGCAGGGGAAGTGTGCGGAATGTGTTGTTGTGCTGCAACTTCTTGCGCTATCACAAGATATGTGATATACTCCGGATGCTGCCGCACCGTGGCTCTCGGGCACGGTCGGCTCTCGCTCAGAGGAACCCGACCACACGGAGGGAGTGGAGAGGACCCCGGTGCTGGAAGGAGGGACATGCCCCGGGGCAGAAGCCGTGCGCTGAACCACTGTCGTGGACCAGCGGTGCCCGTGTGGGGCTGATGAAGGGTGGGGCGGCACCCGAACAGAGGGAGACAGGAGAATGAGAGCTCTATTGGTCGCTGTCATCGTTGCAGCGTTGGTCGTGCCCGCGTCCGCCGACTGGTTCCCCGATGACCCGGCGAAGTGGGTGCAGCTGCCTGATCTCTCAGAGACAGGCATCGATGTCAACGCGTCGGACGGGTTCATCCTGGCCGACGATTTTCTTTGCACCGAGCAAGGCTACATCACCGACATTCACATCTGGGGTTCGTGGCTCAACGACATTCTGCCGTACGGCAACGACCCCGCCGCCGTCCGCTTCACCCTGAGCATCCATGAGGACATTCCGGACTCCGTCAGCGGCACCGGCTACAGCATGCCCGGGGAGGTCCTCTGGGTCGAGGTGTTCGAGCCCGGGACGTTCATGGTCCAGATCTGGCAGGACGGCCTGATGGAAGGCTGGATGGACCCGCCGGAGTTCTACATCTACCCCGGAGACACGATCTGCTGGCAGTACAACTTCCTCATCGACGAGCAGATCGCGTTTTTCCAGGAAGGCACGCCGGAGACCCCGAAGGTCTACTGGGTCGACGTCAAGGCCGAGCCCCTGGATCAGCAGGCGCACTTCGGCTGGAAGACGTCGCTCGACCACTGGAACGACGATGCCGTGTGGGGTCAGGGCGAGGAGCCGTACTACGGTCCCTGGTACGAGCTCCGGTACCCTCCGGAACACCCCTTCCATCCGGAATCGATCGACCTCGCGTTCGTGGTCACGAGCGAGGCCGTCGAGGACAGCATCGACTACGGCGACGCCCCGGACCCGACCTATCCTACGCTCATTGCGTCGAACGGCGCAGCGCACACCATCGTTCCGACGGTCTTCATGGGCAGCTCGGTCGACGGTGAGCTCGACGGCCAGCCGACCCCGATGGCCGATGGCGACGACAACGACGGAAACGACGATGAGGACGGCGTCACGTTCACCTCGCCTCTCCTGCCCGGCCAGCTCGCGACCTACGACGTCGTCGCGTCGACGCCCGGCTATCTCGATGCGTGGGTGGACTTCTATATCGACGGTTCGTGGACCACGGTCGACCGCATCGCAACACAGGTGCCGCTCACTGCCGGACTGAACTCCCTCACGTTCCCCGTGCCGAACGACGCGGGGTCGGGCATATCGTTTGCGCGGTTCCGCTTCTCGTCACAGCCGACGGCCGGAGGGCTCGCGCCGACCGGGCCGGCGAGCGACGGCGAGGTCGAGGACTACGAGGTCATTATCGACGAGGGCGAGCCGTACAAGTGGCTCCAGAACCCGGACCTCAGCCGGACCGGCATCGATGTCAACGCGACGTTCGACTTCGTTCTGGCCGACGACTGGCTCTGCACCGAGCCGGGCCGGATCGACGAGATCCACATCTGGGGGTCGTGGCTGGGGGATTACTACCCGTTCAATGAGGACCCGAGCGCCGTCGATTTCTTCCTCAGCATTCACGCGGACATACCGGCCTCGGAGAACCCCGAAGGCTACAGCATGCCGGGCGAGGTGCTCTGGGAGTGGGCCTTCCCCGCCGGCTCGTTCGTGGCGGTTCCGTACGCCGAGAACATCACAGAGGGTTGGATGGATCCGCCCGACGTGTACAGCTATCCGGCCGACTGGACCTGCTGGGAGTACATCTTCCACATCCCGCCGGACATAGCGTTCCACCAGGTCGGCATGCCGGACAGCAACGTCGTCTACTGGCTCGACGTGCAGGCGATGCCCCACGACCAGGTTGCCCTGTTCGGCTGGAAGTCGTCGCTCGATCACTGGAACGACGACGCCGTCTGGGGGCAGGGCATCGAGCCCTACCAGGGCCCGTGGTTCGAGCTCCGCTACCCGGCCGGTCCGTACGTCGGGGAGTCGATGGACCTCGCGTTCATGCTCAGGAGCCACTACGGGACCGGTGTCGGTGAGAAGAGGTACGACCGATTCAACCTCGAGCAGAACGTGCCGAACCCGTTCAACCCGGCGACGACGATCGTCTATCAGGTGCCGTCCGGCGGCGGCGACGTCAGGATCGAGATCTACGACGTCAGCGGGCGTCTCGTGACGACGCTCGTGGACGAGCACCGACCCGCCGGCCGTCACGAGGTCTCTTGGGTCGGCAGGGATGCGAGCGGGGACGAGGTGGCTTCCGGTGTCTACTTCTGCCGCATGAACGCAGGCGGGGAGAAGATGACGAGGAAGATGCTGCTTCTGAAGTAGGGCGAAGCAACACGAACTATCCGTTGGAGGAGAGGGTCCCCGGAAGAGCTCCGGGGGCCCCTCCGCCTGCCCGGCCGTGCACCTTCTTGTCGCAGGTGCCTCATCGGTGTCTCCGACCGGGACGAACCGTTCCCAAGCACTTCCGTGAGCGGACGGGGAGAGGAAGGAGAACAGCGATGAGGGCGATCATGGCGGTCACGCTGGTCGCGTTTCTGGCGGTCCCCGTTGCGGCCGACTGGGAAGACGGGATGCCCGCGAAGTGGGTGCAGATGCCGGACCTCTCGACGCTCGGCATCGACGTGAACACGTCCATGGAGTACATCCTGGCCGATGACTTCCTCTGCACGGAGGAGGGCCTTATCACGGGCATCCATCTCTGGGGATCGTGGCACTACGATCAGATTCCGTACGGGCAGGACCCCCGCGAGGTGAAGTTCGTCCTGAGCATCCACGCCGACATCCCGGCCGACGAGAGCCCGACCGGCTACAGTATGCCCGGTGAGGTTCTCTGGTACGAGACCTTCGACAGCGAGCAGTTTGCCGTGCGCATCTGGCAGGGCGACATCGTCGAGGGGTGGATGGACCCTCCCGAGTCGTACGAGTTCCCGGGCGACTGGACGTGCTGGCAGTACAACTTCACCATCGACCCGGCGACGGCGTTTCTCCAAGAGGGAACGCCGGAGAACCCCGTGGTCTACTGGCTTGACGTCAAGGCCATCCCGAACGACCAGGAGACGCGCTTCGGCTGGAAGACGTCGATCGACCATTGGAACGACAACGCTGTCTGGGCGGTCGGTGACGAGCCCTACAGCGGGCCGTGGGAGGAACTCGTCTACCCGCCCGGGCACGAGCTTGTGGGGCAGCCGATCGACCTGGCCTTCGTAATCGAAGGCGAGGAGGGCCCCGACATCTACGACTTCGGCGACGCACCCGACCCGACCTACCCGACCCTCATCTCGAGCTGCGGCGCCGCCCACACGGTGGTGCCCGGTGTGATGCTCGGTGCGAGCATCGACCTGGAGTCCGATGGACAGCAGGACCCGAACGCGCTCGGCGACGACAACGACGGGACCGACGACGAGGACGGAATCTCGTTCGTGACACCACTCATACCGGGCTACACGACGCACTACAACGTCACGGCGTCGGTTCCCGGATACCTCACCGCGTGGATCGACTTCGACGGCGACGGTACCTGGACATCGGGCGCCGAGGAGGTCGCGTCGACGCTCTCGATACCGGCCGGAACATCCGGGCAGAGCTTCGCGGTGCCGGCGAGCGCGGTCCCCGGACAGACGTTCGCGCGGTTCCGCTTCCAGACGGCCTCCTACTCGCTCACGCCGACGGGGGCGGTGTCTGACGGTGAGGTCGAGGACTACGCCGTCGACATCGCTGCCGGCATCGACTTCGGTGACGCGCCCGATCCGCCCTACCTGACGCTCGCGTCGAGCTGCGGGGCGAACCATGTGATCATCCCGGGGGTCATGCTGGGCTCGAGCATCGACGATGATGCCGACGGCCAGCCCGACCCGAACGCGCTCGGCGACGACAACGACGGGACCGACGACGAGGACGGCATCGTCTTCGGGACGCCCCTCGTGCCGGGACAGACGGCGCAGTACGACGTGACAGCGTCCGTGGCGGGGTACCTGGACGCCTGGATCGACTTCGACGGCGACGGCACGATGGCGATGACCGGTGCTGAACACGTGGCGACGGTCCAGTCGATCGGCGCGGGGACGACGACGCTCAGCTTCCCGGTGCCGAATGACGCCGTCTCCGGTCAGACCTTCGCCCGGTTCCGGTTCCAGACGGCCTCGACCGGGCTCTCTCCGCAGGCCAGCGCACCGGACGGCGAGGTCGAGGACTACGAGGTCTTCATCGAAGAGCGCGAGCCGTTCAAGTGGCTTCAGAACCCCGATCTCAACTGGAGCGGCATCGACGTGAACGCGACCGCTCCGTTCGTTCTCGCAGACGACTGGCTCTGCACCGAGCCGGGACGGATCGACGAGATCCACGTCTGGGGTTCGTGGCTCGGCGATGTTCTTCCGTTCACGCAGGATCCGGCGGCGGTCGACTTCGTCCTGAGCATCCACGCCGACATCCCCGCAGACGCTAATCCCGACGGGTACAGCATGCCGGGCGAGCTTCTCTGGATGCAGTCCTTCCCGGGCGGGTCGTTCGATGTGGTCCCGTACGCCGAGAACATCGAGGAGGGGTGGCTCGACCCGCCGGACCTCTACACCTTCCCGGCCGACTGGACGTGCTGGGAATACACCTTCGCGGTTCCGCCGGGCGAGGCGTTCCACCAGACGGGCACGCCGGACAGCGGCGTCGTCTACTGGCTCGACGTGCAGGCCTTCCCGCAGGACCCCGTTGCCTTCTTCGGTTGGAAGACGTCGCTCGACCACTGGAACGACGACGCCGTCTGGGGAAGCGGCGACGAGCCGTACCCCGGGCCGTGGGATGAGCTCCTCTATCCTCCCGGTCATCAACTGTTCGGGGAATCGATCGATCTCGCCTTCATGCTGAGGAGCCATTACGGCACCGGCATCGGTGAGAAGGGGTTCGACCGATTCCACCTCGAGCAGAACGTGCCGAACCCGTTCAACCCGGTGACGACGATCGCCTACCAGGTGCCGTCCGGCGGCGCCGACGTCAGGATCGAGATCTACGACGTCAGCGGGCGTCTCGTGAAGACGCTCGTGGACGAGCATCGACCCGCCGGCCGGCACGAGGTCTCTTGGGTCGGCAGGGATGCGAGCGGGGACGAGGTGGCTTCCGGCGTCTACTTCTGCCGCATGAACGCAGGCGGGGAGAAGATGACGCGGAAGATGCTGCTTCTGAAGTAGGGCCCGTCGATTTGACAGGAACCGCGCGACAACGCGGACAGACCCCCGGCCTCGCACGGCCGGGGGTCTGCTTGTAGCAGCAGTTGCCGAAGGGGACTAGCGGAGCAAGAGGACCTTCGTCGTCAAGGAGGTCCCGTCCGCCTGAGCGCGAACGACATAGACGCCGGACGCGCAGCGCGTGCCCGAGCCGTCGCGGCCGTCCCAGGTCAGGACATGCTCGCCTCCCGGGAGCGTGTCGCTCGCCAGGGTGGTCACACGGCGTCCCTGAATGCTGTAGACGGCCACGTCGACACCGGCGGGGCGGGGCAGCGTCAGGAGCAGCGATGTCCGGTCGGAGAAGGGGTTCCTGGAAGCGGCGGCCAGCGAGAACCCGGTCGAATGCCCGGGCACGCCCGTGCCGTCCGAGGCCAGCGCGCTCAGCTGAACCGTCAGGTCGGCGAGCGCTCCCGCTCCCTGAACCGAGGAATCGTCGGCCGCTTCGAAGGTCAGCGTCGCAACGTACAGGCTTCCGGGTGTGGCCCCAGACGTGTCGAACGCGATTCCGTATTCGGCCGGCGACGAGCCGACGAGCGAGGGACTGAAGCCACCCTCGAACGAGAAGCGGCCGCTTCCGGTGATCGTCCCGGCACAGACGCTCAGCGCGGCGTTGGTGGCGGGCGCGTAGTCGAGGTTCCACACGGACACCGTTCCCGCGGCGACCGACTCCAGCTCGACCAGTCCGAGGTCGAGCGTGTCGGACAGCAGCTGCGTGACCGCATCGAGCGACGGCGTCGCGTTGTCGACCACGAGCCCGCCGAGCGCGACGGTGTGGAGCGGCGCGTCCGGGTCGTCGGTCGCGATCTCGAGTGTTCCTGAGCGTTCGCCCGTCGTCCCGGTCACCATCGAGACCGGGTGGTCGTCCGACGCGCCGGCGGGCAGCGAGAAAGGACCCGCCGAAGTCGAGAACCCGCTCGGAGCCGCCAGCGAGTAGTCGAGGTCGTCGGCAGGAGGCGTGGCGAGGTTGGCGACGCTGAGATCCGCCGAGACCGACGCGCCGACGATGGCCGTTCCGAGGTCGAGCGCGTCCGGGGCGAAGAGAAGCGAGAAGGTCTGGAAGTCAGCAAACACCGGGAGGTGGTCGGCGGCGTCATGGATGGCGTCGGCGATGGTATTGCCGACGGCGTAGTTCGTGCCCTGGTTGATCGCGATGTTGAAGTGAAGGCCGTCATTGCCGTAGGCCGTGTACGTGCCGTCGATGATGTCGAAGCCCTCGCCGTCCTCGCAGACCGCCGATACGAGGAGCTGGTCGAAGCGGTCGTCCATCCCACCGTTGGCCCCGCCACCGAACTGCGTCGTGCGCGGCGACTGCGTGTGGACGGCCGCGAAGGCGGAGTTGGAGTACCACGAGCCGGGCGTGTCGATCGGATCGAAGGAGCGGCCGTCGTTGTCCGCCTCCGAGCCCACGAGCTTCTGGTAGGCGCTCTCGCTGCTGGAGCGGATGTTCAGGTCGGCGCCCAGGATGAAGTGCGAGTCCGCGGGGAGTGCGTTCAGGTGGTTTCGCAGGATGGTCGCCTCCGCGAGGCGCTTCGTCTGGTCGGAGGAGGACGACCCCGCCTTCAGATGAAGCGAGTAGACGCGAAACTCGGCCGCGCTCGACGTATGGTCGACCGGCCGGAGGACATACTCGGAGATATCCCTGAGCGCGGTCGGGATCTGCTGCGTTGAGACGAACGAGACGACGTCGGGTTTGTAGAAGAGGGCGTTGTCGGTGTCGTATCCGTTGACGAAAGGAGCAGCCGCGTACGTGCCCGGTTGCCCGTCGTTCAGGATGTTGTTCAGGAACTGGTTGACGCCCGACTGGCTCAGCATCTCCTGGACCACCAGGACATCCGGGTCGGCGTTCGAGAGGACCGTCCTGAAGTCCGGCTCACGGGCGGTGCCGGTCGAGCCGGGGAAGTTGAGAATGTTGTATGTGCAGACCCTGATGGTCTCGGCCCGGACGCCTTCACCCTGCACACAGAGCAAGACGATCCCGAGCAGGAGAGCCAGCACGATCCGGGTCGGGGAGCGCATGACGCCTCCAGTCAGGGGTGGATACAGAAACGCCGGCCGCTGCGGCCGGGCACCCATTGAACACCTTCTATGATACCACAGGTAATGCGGCGCGTCAATCGACACGGCCGGCGCCACGGTCATCCCCGCGGACCGTGGGGCAGCCTGCAGGCTCCTGTCACCTCCGGCCGCAGTCACCCCGCGGGTTGTTCGTGCATCGGCGGTGCGTTGTCGTGTATGCTCTCAGGGTTGCCTGTTGTCGCAAGCAGGAGGCCCTTTGACCGCGACCCCGAAGCGCACCGTACACGACGAGGTCCACACGTGGGACCGGGGCCTGGCCTCGGTGCTGTCGCTCGTCCTGAGTCCGCCGACCCTGACGGTGGCCTCGATGGCCATCCGGGCCGGCACGCTCGACGGCGCGAGGCTCTGGATCTGGGTCATCGTCTACGCCGTGGTCGGCATGGTGCTTCCGCTCTCCTATCTCTATCGTCAGGTGCGGCGGGAGTTCGTCAGTGACTTCGACCTGCGGGTCAGGACCGAGCGGGTCAAGCCGCAGCTCGTCACCGCGGCCTCGCTCTGCATCGCTTGGGGCATACTCTTCCTCGGTAGGGCGCCGGGTCAGATGATCAACCTGGCATCGACGCTCTTCCTGCTCTCCGTCGCCATCCTCTCAGTCACGCTCCGCTGGAAGATCAGCATGCACTGCGCGGCCGCCGGGGCCGCAGGAACAGTGGTCGGGCTCGTTCTGGGCCTCTGGTGGCCGCTCGTCGCGGTGATCCTGGCCGTCGGCTGGGCACGTCTTCGTCTCCACCGGCACACGCCCGCTCAGGTCGTCGCGGGCTCCCTCCTCGGTATCGGCATGGTCAGGTTGGCCGCCGGGCTGATCTGATTCTCCGCTCACTGTCCACTTCGTTGGCGTTACTCCTGTACAACATGCTGGCGCTGTGTTCACTCCTTGTGCGTTTCTATTGAGTAACTCTCAGTCCTGTCTCAGGTTGCGGCGCCGGTGCGTGCGCCATGCATCCTGCTGGCACACCTGATGCATTTATGGCGGGTCGGCAGACGGACACGACGTCCTTGAGCGGCGCACAGGCGGCCACCACGGCGCCGGAAAGCAGGAGGCTTGAGACCGCATGCTGCCATAGGAATCGCACTTCTCATCATCATCTCACTGACCGCGCGGGCGGGCGACGCCACCTCGATCACGGCCGAGCTGTCCTCCGGAATCCGCGCGAGCTTCAAACACCGCATCATTGTTGAACAGGAAACGTGGCCATCGGCTCTGATGGAAACGCGGGCCGGCCGCGCGATGCTCAAGCTCGAACGTGCAGGCGGGTTCCGCCTGCACGTTCGCATTCGTGAGAACCCCGACGACTATCTCATCTGTGTCATCTACGTCGACGGCGGCGCGGGCCTCGTGCTCGACGAGACGTCCCGCTTCGCCCTGTTCTACGATGGGACGTGCGTCGAGAGCACGGAGATCCTCCTGACCGACAGCCCCAAGGAGTACGAGGTCTGGAGCACGCTCCAGACGCCCGTCGTCCTGACCTCTGAGAGCACGTTGTACGCGAAGGTGCGAAGCGGCGGGTACCTGACCGCGGTTCGCTTCCCGAAGGGTGCCCTGCCGGACGGCAACGACTGGGTTCCGGATAGGTTCGAGCTCAGGAGGGGAGGTGAGCGCAATGAAGAGGCTGATGTCGAAGATCTCGCTGGGTCTCCTGATCGTGGCGACGACGCCGGTTGTGTGCCTGGCGGCCGCGAATCCTGATGTCGAGGAGACCATGTGGGACTGGCTGGTCCGGATCTTCATCTGGGCGGCCGGTGGGTGGTTCACGTACTAGTGCCGGGACGGTTTCACGCCCCGGGAGGGCGATGACCCACTGATCAAAACTCCCGCACCGGACGAGGGTCCGGCAAGCGGCTGACCCGCACGGGATCGCGCATGCGCGCGGTCTCGTGCGTCTTTGCGTCAGGTCCCGCTGGTTCCGGCATCCGTGGCGGCCTCCACGCGGCCCGTACACCTTGAAGCGGCCGCTCAGTTATGGTAGACTGTCAAGTGGAGGGAATCCGGCCGCTCGGGCCGGCGTCATAACATATGGGCCCTGAAAGGGCTTCTGGTTACAACGACAGGAACACGGACATCTTCCGACGGGGGAGTTCCGCGATGCGGAGACCAATCTGGCTTTTCGTCCTCACGATCATCGTTGCGGCATCGCTCGGTGCGCAGGCGAAGCTCGCCACCGAAACAGAGGCTTCACTGGTCGCCGCCAACTGGGTGACCGAGGTGAGCGCCCGCACCGGCGGGTGGGCCTCGTCTGACGCCGCGGTCGTCGGCGCGCCGCGGGAGATCGTCACCGGCGATACCCTCCTCGGGTGGTACTGGCACGTCGAGCCCTCCGGCTATGTTGTCGTCCCGGGGCTGAAGGAGATGCCCCCGGTGAAGATGTACTCGGAGAACTACTCGTTCGATCTCGACGAGCCGGACGGCCCGGCCAAGCTCATCCGGGAGGTCCTGACCGACCGTTTCAGACGGTTCGCGGCCGCCTACGGCGAGCTTGACGCTGAGCAGCCCGTGCGTGGACCGGTGCTCTTCGGGCCGTCACACCGTCGCGAGTGGGACCGTCTCGCGGTCCCGGAGGCGGTCTTCGCTGACGAGCTGGCATCGACGCGTCCGACGCGGTTCGCGGAGGCCGGCCCGCTCCTGACGACGGTCTGGCACCAGGGCAGTCCGTACAACAACTTCTGCCCGATGGGCGACGGCGGGCGCACGGTGGTCGGCTGCGTGGCAACGGCCGCGGCGCAGATCCTCCGGTACCACGGGGCGCCGGAGACGGGGTTCGGCACGCACAGCTACTACTGGGGAGGCGACGACTCCTGCGGAGGCTCGACCAGCGGGCAGACGCTCGTCGCCGACTACACGGACACGTACGACTGGGCGAACATGCCGAACTCGGCGGGAGGCGGCAGCTCGCAGGCAGAGAAGGACGCCCTCGCGGAGCTCAACTACGAGGTCGGCGTCGCCTTCAACATGGACTACGGCCGGTGCGGCTCAGGCGCCTACACCTCGTACGCGCAGACAGTCTTCCCGACCTACTTCGGCTACTCGGACGCCATCGACCGGGAGAACCGCTACGCGCATTCCCAGACCTCCTGGTTCTCCATCATTCAGGAGGAGGTCAATCTCGGGCGTCCGATGGAGTACCGGATCACCGGTCACGCCATCGTCTGCGACGGCTGGCGGGACACGGGTACCCAGCTTCAGTATCACATGAACTACGGCTGGGCCGACTCGCACAACGCCTGGTACACGCTCGACGACCTCTACATCTCGGACGACCCGATGGACGAGTTCGTCATCCGACGCATCATCCCGCCGCCGCCCGGCTGGGCCGACGCGACGAACGGCACGCCGCTCGGCGACACGGGTGACTGTCAGGGCGTCGCCTGGGTCGACTACGACAATGACGTCGACCTCGACCTCTACGTCGTGAAGAGCGGCGGCGCCAATCTTCTGCTCGAGAACAACGGAGGCGGCAGCTTCACGGACGTCGCGACCGGCGTCATCGCCGACGGCGGGGCAGGCACGGGGGCGGCGTGGGGTGACTTCGACAACGACGGTGACCCGGACGTCTACCTTGTGAAGGACGGCGAGGCGAACGTCCTCGTCCGAAACGACGGCGGCCTCTTCACGGACGTCACGTCATCGCCCCTCGACGATTCCGGAAGCGGCACCGGGGCCTCCTGGTTCGATGCCGACGCTGACGGCGACCTCGATCTCTATCTGACGAACTCGGGCACGGCGAATCGTCTCTTTCGGAACGACGGTGGGAGCTTCGTCGATGTCACGTCGGGCCCGCTTGCTTCGGCGGCCGTGACGAACGGGACTGCGTGGGGCGACTACGACAACGACGGTGACCTGGATGTCTATCTGGTCAACGACGGGGCCAACGAGCTCCTGCGAAACGACGGATCCGGTGCCTTCACGGACGTGACCGCCGGTCCTCTCGGTGACGCGGGGCAGGGGTACGGTGCGGCGTGGGGCGATTACGACAACGACGGCGACATGGACCTCTACGTCTCGAACGGAGGGGCCAACAAACTTCTGGAGAACGACGGAGGGAGCTTCTCGGACGTCACCGGGGCGCCGCTCACGAGCTTCGCCGCCGGACGCAGCGCCGCCTGGCTCGACTACGACCTGGACGGCGACCTCGATCTGTACGTCGTGAACGACGGCTCCAACGCGCTCTTCCGGAACGACGGCGCGGCCGGTTTCGCCGATGTGACCGAGGCCCCCAACGATGACGGAGGCAGCGGCCGAGGGGCGGCGTGGGGCGATTACGACAACGACGGCGACCTGGACTGCTACGTGTCGAACGAGGGCGGCGCGAACGTCCTCCTGCGGAACGACGTTCCACCGCTCAGACAGCGTCTCTACGTCCGGACGGTCGGCGACGAGTCGAACCGCGACGGCGTGGGTGCCCGGGTGCGCGTGGTCACCGGCACCGGCAGTCAGATGCGGGACGTCGTCTCGGCGTCCTCGTTCCTCTCACAGGACTCCCCGGCCGTCGAGTTCGGCCTGGGCTCGGAACCGGACGCAGACTCTCTCGTCGTCGTCTGGCCGAACGGCGTCGTGAACCGCTACTGGGACGTCGCCGTCAACCAGACCGTGACACTGGAGGAGATCGTGCCCCCCGGCGCGCCGGCGAACATCGCGACCGTCCCGATCGAGGCCGGCATCGAGGTCGGTTGGAACGAGGTGTCGTCCGACCACCTGCTGCACTACCTCGTGGAGCGGGACACGACCACGCTCTTTGGATCGGGAACCGAGCCGTTCGTGACGACCGACACGGTCTTCGTTGATTTCCCGATCGTGGACGACAGGGACTACTCCTACAGGGTGACGGCCGTGTGCGATGGCGATGTTCAGAGCCCGGCCAGCGGAACAGCGACGGCATCCGCACAGCAGACGGCGCCGGCGGCGCCGGCGTCGCTGACAGCGACACCCCAGGAGGCTGCGGTCCGCGTCGCGTGGCCCGCATCGGCTTCGCCCGACGTCGATCACTACATCGTCGAGCGCGACACGACGCCGGCCTTCGGTGCGGCGACCGTCAGCGAGACGGTGACCGACACCTCGTACGTCGACGCCCCGCTCGGTCCGGGTCCGACCTACTACTACCGGGTGACGACGGTCGACTGGTACGGGCTGTCGAGCGGTTCGTCGGAGACGGCCTCGGCGGTTCCGCTGCAGTCGCCGCCTACGACGCCGGAGGGCATCGCCGCCGAGAGCGGCGACGGCGTCGTCACGCTCTCCTGGGACGAGAATCCTGAGCCCGATATCTCGTTCTACGTGATCTACCGCGACACAGTGCCCGAGTTCTCGGCGGCCGATTCGCTGGCGAAGTCGTTCAGTACGACGATGACCGACGACACGGCGTCGGGGCTCACGCCCTACTTCTATACGATCACGGCCCGTGACATGACCGGCTACGAGAGCGGCATGAGTGACACGGTGATGGGGATTCCCGTCCCGGGGCAGGCCGTCTACGTGGACGCCTCGAACAACGGCTATCAGAACGGGAGCTTCGGCTATCCCTACGACGATATCCAGGAGGGCATTGACACGGCGGAGAGCGGCGGGACCGTCCTCGTGTTCGAGGGGACGTACGACGGGAATCTCGTGCTCTCGAAGGACCTGCTCCTGCTCGCCATGTCGGGTCCTTCGAACACGGAGATCCTGGCCAACACCGGATCGGCCATCATGGTAACGGGCGTCGGCGACTCGACACGGATCCAGGGCTTCTCCATCGATGGGCTGGGGACGGCGAGCGCGGGCATCGATATAGTCGGCTGCAATCCGACCCTCTCTGACTGCATCGTGCGGGGAGCATCGAGCGGCGGGCGTTTCCGGTCGGGCGCGACACCGGATGTCGTGCGCACGACATTTGCAGAGAACACCTACGGAATCGAGACGCAGGACACCGCGAGCCCGAGGCTCATCTCGAACACGTTCTACGGTCAGAGTGCGGCCAACATCATGAACAGCGGCAGCGTCGGCCCGATCGTCGGCGGAAGCCTCGAGTCGGCGAACGACTTCCTGGACAGTGCGTACTTCCACGTCTTCAACACCGGCACGGCGATGATCAGCGCCGAGCTCAACTGGTGGAGCGACGACTGTCCCGACTCGACCTGGTTCTCAGGCGGCGTCGACTGGTCGCCGTGGACCGACGAGACGCATACGCTGTCGATGACGGAGTGCGGCACCGGTGTGGATGACGGTGTGCCGCTCAGGCCGGCGCTTCGTGACAACTATCCCAATCCGTTCAACCCGGTGACGACGATCCGGTTCGACGTGCCGTCGCCCGGCGGTCGGGTGCTTCTGACGGTCCACGACGTGAGCGGTCGCGTCGTGACGACGCTGGTCGATGATGAGGTTCCCGGCGGACGTCACAACGCCGTCTGGAGTGGTCGGGACGCGGGCGGCCGCCCCGTTGCCTCGGGAGTCTACTTCTACCGTATCGGCATGCCGGGTTTCGAGGAGCGCAGGAAGATGGTGCTCCTGAAGTAGGAACCGAACGCAGCATCACGGCTCAGAGAGGCCCCGCCGCGCGAGCGCGGCGGGGCCTTCGTACGACGGGCGACGTCCGACTCGCGGGCAGCGGTCTTCGACGTTCGCCCGCCGCGTGTGCCGGGCGGTGAGTCCGATGTGTCTAGTTCGCAGGCGCGCCGACCATCTCCTTGAGGTCCTCCTCGACCGTTCCGATGGGCTTGATCCCGTAGGCGTCGACCAGGAGCTTCAGTACGTTCGGAGTGACGCACGCGGGAAGCGTCGGGCCCAGACGGATGTTCTTGATGCCGAGGTGCAGAAGCGTCAGGAGGATCGCCACCGCCTTCTGCTCATACCATGAGAGCACGAGCGAGAGCGGCAGGTCGTTGACCTCGACGCCGAATGCCTCGGACAGGGCGAGGGCGATCTTGACGGCCGAATAGCTGTCGTTGCACTGCCCGACGTCCATCAGGCGCGGCAGCCCGCCGATCTGCCCGAGGTCCTTCTTGTTGAACCGGTACTTGCCGCACGCGAGGGTCAGGATGACCGAATCCTCCGGGATCTTCTCGGCGAGTTCGGTGTAGTAGTTCCTTCCTGACTTCGCGCCGTCGCAGCCGCCGACGAGGAAGAAGTGCTTGATCTTCCCGGCCTTCACGGCGTCGACGACGTCTCCGGCGACGTTCAGCACCGCATTGTGGCCGAACCCGACCGTGATGTGCTGCTCCTCGCCGTCCTCCTGGAACCCAGGCGCGGCGAGCGCCGCATCGATGACCGGCTGGAAGTCCGGTCCCTCGACGTGCTCGACGCCCGGCCAGGCGACGAGCCCGGTGGTGAAGATCCTGCGCTTGTAGGTGTCGGCGGGGCGCTGGATGCAGTTGGTCGTCATGAGGATGGCGCCCGGGAAGGCGTCGAACTCCTTGTACTGGTCCTGCCAGGCCCCACCATAGTTCCCGACCAGATGCTCGTGCTTGTTGAGCTCGGGGTAGCCGTGTGCCGGGAGCATCTCGCCGTGCGTGTAGACGTTGATCCCCGTGCCCTCTGTCTGCTCAAGGAGCGCTTTCAGGTCCTTGAGATCGTGCCCCGACACCACGATGGCCTTCCCCTTGACCGGGGTAACGCGCACCTCGGTGGGGGCCGGATGACCGTACGCTCCCGTGTTGGCCTCGTCGAGAAGTTCCATCGCCCGCAGGTTGATCTCGCCCGTCCTGAGCGCCATTGCGAGAAGCTCGTCGTTCGAGAGCTCGTCCCTGGTCAGGGCGTCCAGGACCTCGTGGAAGCTGGCGTAGTGCTTCTCGTCCTCGCGCCCGAGGATCTGGGCGTGGTCCGTGTAGGCCGCCGCTCCCTTGAGGCCGTACAGCACGACCTCGCGCAGGCTTGCGTTGTCCTCTCCGTACCGGTCGGCCCACATCTCGATGGTGACGGAGCGGCCCTGCTCGAGGAGCCCCGCCATGTCCTTCGCCGGCTTCCATGCCGCAGGTCCGCCGGGCTCGTCCGGGGTCTGCCCCTTATCAACGGCCGCCTTCCTGTAGAGCTCTCCGGCGCGGTCCTTCATGTCGGCCGCGCGGCGGATCACGCTCTCGATTCGTGCGGGGTCGAAGTTGACGTTCGTGATCGTTGTGAAGAGCGCCTGCACGACGAAGACGTCCACGTCGTGATCGCTCGCTCCGAGGGCGCGGGCGCGGTTGGCGTACATCGAGACGCCCTTTGTCGCGTAGATCAGGAGGTCCTGCAGGGTCGCCGTGTCGTCGTCCTTTCCGCAGACGCCGCGCACAGTGCAGGCGATACCCTTCGCGGTCTGTTCACACTGATGGCAATACATGCGTTTCCCTTCCTTTCAGCCGATCGAGATCTGATCGAGTGTCGTGTTCTCGAGCCCGGACACGATGGTGTCGCTCGCGTCCCTGAGGGCGCTTCCGAGCGGGCAACCTCTACGGCCGCACACCGGGCGTCCGAAGAGGCAACGTTCCGTGCTGATGGGACCCTCGATGGCCTCGTAGATGCGACGGAGCGTGGTCTTCTCAGGACGTATGGCCAGGCGGAACCCTCCGCCCGGGCCCCTCGTGCCCTTGACGAGCTTCGCTTTGGAGAGACGCTGCAGGACCTTCGCGAGGTGCGCCTCGGAGACCCTCAGCTCCCGTGCGATCTCCGCGGTCGTCATCGTTGTCTCGCCGCAGGCGGCCAGGACGGCCGCAGCATGCAGTGCCAGCGAGGCGGCCTCTGAGATGTTGATCAGATTCGCCACGTTCTATCGCTCCTTCGGTGGGTGGCGGCAGGTGCGAGTCCGAACAATCTTATTATGGTACTACAATACGGTTTATGCGTCGACCTGTCAAGTGGTTTCGGAGATGGTGTCGTCCGGAGGCGCCGGGCGTGCCGCATCGAATGGACGTGGTGCTGTCTGCGCGCGCGTGAAGTGAGATGCGGGGAGCCGCGAAAAGGGGACCCCCCGGGACCGTGACAGGAACCCGGGGGGCTTGCGCTGGGGAGGGAAGCGCGAAGTAAGGAAGCAGGATACGCAATCGTTTCGCTGCGCCGTCGGACCGCCGTGGTCCCTCAGGCGCGTGCCTTGCCCTGCTCCTTCGTGTCGACCACGATCTCGCCGATTCCGGCGTTGATCGTGATCTCGATGCCCTTGCCGTTCCGCTCGTAGGCGTCGTTCACCAGGTACGAGCCCGACGTGCGGAGACCGGCGGCGCGGAACTCGCCGATGCCGGTGTCGCCCTTGACGCGAACGCCCTGCTCTTCGGGCACGTGTACGTGGATCTCACCGACGCCGCCGTCGATGGCAACAGTGAGGTCGTCCGAGCTGACCCCGCGGAGCGAGAGGTCGACCGAGCCGACCCCCGCGTCGATGGAAAGTTCGTCGATGTCGACACCGGCGAGATCGATGACAGACTCGCCGACACCGACGTCGAGCTCGAGTCGGCACGGGATGTCGTCCGGGAGATCGATCTTCCAGCTGTACTCGACATCGGAGCCGATGTTCCCCGACTCCGTGTCCGGCTGGCTGATGGTGACCGACGTGACGTCTCCGCGCTCAGTCTTCTCGAAGACAGGCTTCCACTCGGCGACGTTGTACCTGAACTCGGCATCGAGCGCGGCTTCGGCGCCGCCCCCGATGGCGATCTCGCCGATGCCGAGCTCCACGGTCACGTCGAGCATGGTGACACCCGTTCGCGGAACGGCCTCCGTCCGGGTCACGAGCTCGCCGACCACCAGAGGTGGACCGCTGCCCATGCAGCCGGCCGTGAGCGGCATCGCGCAGAGCGCGCCTGCCAGGAGTGCGATGTACCGTCTCGTCATGGAGACCTCCCAGTCGTCGCGCCTGACAGGCCGCGCAGCCGTCGTGCGCCGTGTTCTCGGTGTGCGGGCGGCCGGGGAGGCCGCCCGGGTTGCTCACGCGTCGATCGAAGAGTGAGCTGGGGCCCTTCGCCGCGCGCTCAACCCTGTGACACGCGAGAGCACTGGTTGGTTTCATCGGAAACGCCCATCGTGACAGAGTGCATCGTCTGCGAGTCGCTCCCCCTTGCGGCACTGAAGGCGGGAAGCGTCAACCGGCCACGTCGGGCGGGAGTTCACGGATCACCGCGCGCCCGTTGCTCATGCCCGCGACAGTACGCTCGAAACCCGTCCGCATCTCGAGAGGGAGTCTCACGATCAGGACGACCTCCGTTCCGTACTTTTCATCGACGACCTCCGCCTCGTGGTCGGGGAGGGCGCGCCTGACGGCCTCGGCCGAGGCGTAGTCGAGTGTCACCGTGAGTGTTGCGCGCGGCACGAGTTCGACCAGCCGGAGCGACTCGAGCGCTGCCCGAACGCCCCCGCCGTACGCGCGCACCAGTCCGCCCTTCCCGAGCTTCACTCCTCCGTAGTATCGGGTCACGACCGCCGCGATGTCGCCGACGTCGCTCGTCTCGAGAACGGTCAGTATCGGGCGTCCCGCCGTGCCGTGCGGCTCGCCCGCGTCGCTCATTCCGATCCTCGACGTGTCGCCCGGCGGACCCAGGCAGTACGCCCAGCAGTTGTGCGTCGCGTCGCGGAACTCCCTGGCGATCTCTGCGATGAAGTCCCGGGCGGTCTCGTCCGTGCTGGCGGGACCCACGGTCGTGATGAACCGGCTGCGTCGGATCGTCTCCTCGACGCGGTGAACCGCGGCGGGGATCATGTAGCGGGTAGGCCGCGTCATCGCCTGGACTCCCCGCCGCCCGTCGCTCTCCGCCCCGCCCGCCGCCGCGCCCCGCGGGCCGGTCTGAAGCGTCTGCCGAGCGCGACGAGCAGGTAGACGCCGCCGGCGATCAGGATGATCGTCGCTCCCGCCGGGAGGTCGGGACCATAGCTCACGGCGAGTCCCGAGGTCGTGAACGCGATCGACAGGACGGTCGAGAGCGCCATCATGTGACTGAGTCTGGACGTGAAGTGGCCGGCGACGGCGGCCGGTATCGTCAGCAGCGCGATGACAAGGACGATCCCGACCACGGTGACGAGGAGCACGACCGTGACGGCCGTCAGCATGAGGAGCAGCAGGAAGTAGAGCTCGACCGGAACGCCCCGGGTCTCGGCGAACTCCTCGTCGAACGAGATGCTCAGGAACTGGTGATAGAAGAGAAGGCCCGTGACGACGACGACCGCGTCGAGCGCTGCGATGAGCCAGAGGTCCCTTGAGGTGACCATCAGAATGTTGCCGAAGAGGTAGCTCATGATGTCCTCGGCGTAGCCGGGCGTGCGCCAGAGGAAGATGACGCCGGTCGCCATACCGATGGCCCAGAGCGCGCCGATGACTGTGTCGACACGCTCACGCGCGCGGAGGCTGACGGTACCGATGATGAGGGCCGCGAGGAGCGCCGCGGCGAGCGCACCGTAGAGTGGATCGGCCCACTCCATGCCGTGGGCCCGTTGGAGATAGACGGCTGCTCCGATACCTCCGAGCACACAGTGGGCTATGCCGCCGGCCATGTAGGAGATCCGCCTGACGACGACGTAGCTTCCCACGACTCCGCAGGCGACGCCGGCGAGCACTCCCGTCAGCAGGGCGTTCCGGAGGAACGCATGGTCGGCGACGGCCGTCAGGAACTCGGACACGGACCCTCCCGGTCCTGTGGTTCGTGCCGGTCGTGGCGGACGACCCTGATCGGGCTCTCGTACATGCTCTGGATGAGCTCGCCGGTCACCTCGCTCGTCGGGTGGACGGCGACGGTTCCCTTCACACAGACGACCGTGTCCGCGAGGTGCGACACGAAGCCGATGTCGTGGGTGACCAGCGCGATGGCCATGGTGCCGTGCAGCTTGTGGAGAACGCGGTGGAGTTCCTCCTCCATGTGGACGTCGAGGTTGGCCGTCGGCTCGTCGAGCAGCAGGACCTCCGGTCGGGAGGCCAGGGCCCGCGCGATGAGCGTGCGCTGCCGCTGTCCGCCCGAGAGCTCCGAGAAGGGACGCTCGGCCAGGTCGCAGAGCTCGACGGTGGAGAGCGCGTCGTGCGCCGCGTCGTAGTCGTCCCCCGTGTAGCCGCCCGCGAGCCGGCCGCCGCTCAGTCGTCCCGTCAGGACCACGTCGATGACGCGGACGGGAAACGACGGGTCCGCCTGCGAATGCTGCGGCGTGTAACCGACACGGGGCCGCGCCTCGGTCGGCTGGAGTCCCAGCACCTCGACCGTGCCGCCGTCCGGTCTGATGAGCCCCAGCATCAGTCTGAGAAGCGTTGTCTTGCCGCCGCCGTTCGGACCGATGATGCTGGCGAACGAGCGAGGGGGAAGCATGAGGTCGACGTCACGGAGGACATCGAAGTGGTTGTAGGCGAACGAGACGCCGCGCATACGAACGGCCGGGACGTCCTCTCTCGGCCGCCTGCCGCCGGGCTCGGACCCGGCTTCGATGCCGGAACCGCGCGTCATCGACCGCCTCCCTCGAGACCGTCCCGGATTTCCCGGGCGACGCGCCGCAGGTTCGACGCGTAGTCTCTCGCCAGAGGGTCGATCGGCACGACAGCCCCGTCGATCGCGTCGGCCACGGCCTCGGCCGCGTCGGTCGAGAACTGCGGCTGGACGAAGATGACGCGCGCGCCGTCCGTTCTCGCCTTCTCGATCAGCTCCGCCAGCTGCCGGCCCCCGGGCTCCCTTCCGGCGGTCTCTACGGGAACCTGGACGAGACCGTACGCCTCGGCGAAGTAGCCGAACGACGGGTGGAACACGTAGAGACGGCTTCCCTCGAGCGGAGCGAGGGCGTCGGAGATCGCCTCATCGAGCGAATCGAGCTCGGCGCTGAAGCGCTCGAGGTTCGCGTCGTAGGTCTCTGCGTTGCCGGGGTCGAGCCGCTTGAGCGTCCGGGCGATGACGTCCGCCTGGATCTTCACGAGGTCGGGATCCAGCCAGACGTGCGGGTCCTTGAGACCGGCGGTGTCCTCGTGATGGTCGCCGCCGGCGCCGTCATCCGCTTCGCCGTGATGCCCGGCGGCGCCATCATGCGCTTCGCCGTGATGCCCGGCGACGCCATCATGCGCTTCGCCGTGATGCCCGGCGGCACCGTCATGCGCTTCGCCATGTTCACCTCCCGCAGCATCATGTGCCTCGTCGCGGTCTCTGTGTGCTTCGTCCATGGGCCGCTTGGGGACGGGGTAGTCGGTCGCGACGACGATCAGCTCCGGAGCAATGTCCCTGATCCGGCGGACGAGTTCCCTCTCGAAGGGCAGACCAATGGTGAAGTAGACGTCGGACTCGACGAGTCGCGCCATCTGCTTCGGCGTCGGCTCGAACGCGTGCGGCGACTGGCCCGGCCCGACCAGTACGTCGACATGGACGTGGTCGCCGCCGACATGTTCCACGAAGTAAGCCTGTGGCGGAATCGTGACGAACGCGCTCGTCGCGGCCGAGGCGCAGCAGACCAACGGTGTGAGAAGCGCGGCCGCCAGGGTGACAAGTGTCCTGAGAAGGCCGTTTCCGATGCTCACGCTTCCTCTCCTCTCAGACAGACGAGACGGCGCTCATGACACGTCTCGCACTCCTCAAGCGAGTGCTCCGCCAGGAAGTCGGCGAGGTGCCGCATCTGGCGCGGGGAGAGCACGCCGGTGCCGCCGCACAGCGGACATGTGTTGCGAAGCGCCGCCAGAACCGCCTGTCGGATGAAATCCGAGCGGTTCCGGACGCCCCGGAGCGCCTCGAGCAGCGATGAGTCGGCTTTGAACGATATGACCTCTGTCTTCCCTGACTTCATGATGCGTGAGCTCCGTTCTCCTCTGAGCGGCCCGGTGATGATCTCCAGCCAGTGGTGCAGCGAGTATTACAAGGTACTACAACCCACGTCAAGCGCTGGTCCTCCGCCGGGCGCGTGCGTCGGCCCCTGCGAAAGGGGGTTGTGATTGACAGCGGGCCTGTCAGGCGTGAGACTGAGGGGTCCTGACGCTTTCGAAGAAGCGCCGGCGGCACTGGACCGGTGTGCATGCGATGAAGCCAAGTGGGGGACGCTCACGATGACCCGACCCGAGCTCGATGCGAAGGCGATCAACACCATACGTTTCCTGTCGGTCGACGCCGTTGAAAAGGCCGCATCCGGACACCCGGGCGCACCAATGGGGCTCGCTCCGGCCGCGTACGTGCTCTGGGATCGCTATCTCAAGCACAACCCCCGCAACCCGCGGTGGCATGACCGCGACCGGTTCGTGCTCTCGGCCGGCCACGCCTCGATGCTCATCTACTCTCTGCTGCACCTGACCGGATACGACCTGTCCCTGGACGATATCAGGTCGTTCAGGCAGTGGGGAAGCCGGACGCCCGGACATCCCGAGCGCGGCGTGACGCCCGGCGTCGAGGTGACGACCGGTCCGCTCGGGCAGGGCATCTCGAACGCTGTCGGAATGGCGATCGCCGAGAAGCACCTCGCCGCGCGGTACAACCGCCCGGGCCACGAGGTCGTCGATCACCATACGTACGTCATCTGCTCGGACGGGGACCTCATGGAGGGCGTCTCGTCCGAGGCGTCGAGTCTTGCGGGCACGCTCGGGCTCGGGAAGCTCGTCTGCCTCTACGACGACAACGAGATCTCCATCGAGGGAGGGACGGAGCTCGCCTTTCGCGAGGACGTGGCCTCGCGGTACCGCGCATACGGGTGGCACGTGTCGGAGCCGGTCGACGGCCTCGACCTCGACGCCATCGACCGGGCGGTCGAGGCGGCCCGCGAAGAGAAGAAGAGGCCCTCGCTCATCATCGTCAGGACGACGATCGGCTACGGCAGCCCCAAGGCGGACACGGCCGGCGTGCACGGCTCCCCTCTCGGGACCGAGGCGGCCCTCGAGACGAAGAGGAACCTCGAGTGGCCCGAGGAGCCGGCGTTTCTGGTGCCCGAGGACGTGGAGAAGCACATGCGGCAGGCGGTCGCGCGCGGCGCCAACCTGGAGCGCTCCTGGACCTCACGCCTGAAGGCGTACGCCGGCGAGCATCCCGAGGCCTCGAACGAGCTCTCGCGGCGGCTTGCGGGAGAGCTGCCGGAGGGGTGGGACGACCACCTCGACGGGCTCTTCGCTGATGAGAAGGGTCCGATGGCGACGCGGTCGGCCTCAGGTCGCGCGCTGAACGCGATCGCGAAGAGCGTGCCCGAACTCATGGGCGGGTCGGCGGACCTCGCCCCGAGCAACAAGACGCTCCTCGATGACGAGGAGGACTTCTCCGCCGGGCACCCGGAGGGACGGAATCTCCGGTTCGGTGTCAGGGAGCACGCGATGGGCGCCATCGCCTCCGGCCTCGCCGCTCACGGCGGCGTCGTCCCGTACACGGGGACGTTCCTCACGTTCTCCGACTACATGCGTCCCCCCATCCGGCTGGCCGCCATGATGGGACTGCGCGTCGTCTATGTGTTCACGCACGACAGCATCGGATTGGGAGAGGACGGCCCGACGCACCAGTCGGTCGAACACGTGATGAGCCTCCGGCTCATCCCGGGCCTCACGGTCGTCCGTCCTGCCGACGCCGACGAGACCGCCGAGGCGTGGAGGCTTGCGCTCTCCCGGACCGACGGCCCCACAGCGCTGGTCCTGACGCGCCAGAAGCTCTCGGTGCCCGACCGGTCCGAGGTGGCACCGGCGACGGGAGCATCGCGCGGAGCTTATGTTCACTGGCAGAGCTCGGACTCGCCCGAGGTCATCCTGATCGCGACCGGCTCCGAAGTCGAGATCGCGCGGGCGGCGGGCCGCGCGCTGGCCGCCGACGGCGTGGCGGCGCGCGTCGTGTCGATGCCGTCGTGGGAGATCTACGACGCTCAGCCCGCCGGGTACAGGGAGTCGGTGCTTCCGGCCAATGTGTCCGCCCGCGTGTCGATCGAGGCGGGGGTGACGACGGGCTGGGAGCGCTTCGTGGGGCGGGACGGGGTGTCGATCGGCGTCGACCGGTTCGGCGAGAGCGCGCCGTACGAGACGGTCTACCGGGAGTTCGGCCTGACGCCGGAGGCCGTGGTCGAGGCCGCCGGACGGCTGCTTGGGAGGTAGCCCGCCCGCTGCCCTGTCTGCCCAATGCTCACGCTTCCCGGCGGATGCCGCGCAACGAACCTGCCGGCAGGCGACCGTCCGCATCACATCCGACCGGGCGTGAACGAGGTTCTCGTTTGACATCGGCGCCCCGTCTGCTAGGATAGGAATGATAATGATTCCTATTCTCGGGAGGTGAGGCGGATGGCCCATCACGAGCTCAAGATGACGCCCAGCAGACGGGTGATCCTCGAGGAGCTCCGGGCCTCGAAGGAGCACCCGACAGCGGATGAGCTCTACGAGCGGGTCAGGAGAGACCTTCCCAGGATCAGTCTCGGGACGGTCTACCGGAACCTCGATGTGCTTTCGAAGCACGGGCTCATACGCGTGATCGGTGAGGCCGGCGAGCAGCGCCGCTACGACGGAGACCTGGACGGCCACTACCACGTGCGATGCGTTCGGTGCGGCCGGGTGGGCGATGTCGTGCTCGATGCGTTGCGGCCGCTCGAGGACGCGGTCGAGGATGCCGACGGCTTCGCGATCGACGGGTTCCATCTCTGCTTCACCGGGCTTTGTCCCCGGTGCGCCGGGGAGAACCAGAACGGAGGACTGATCGATGGCTCTGACAGGCACGAGAACTGAGAAGAACATCCTGACGGCGTTCGCCGGCGAGTCGCAGGCACGGAACCGGTATACGTACTTCGCCTCGCAGGCGAGGAAGGACGGCTATGTCCAGATGTCGGCCATCTTCCAGGAGACGGCCGACCAGGAGCGCGAGCACGCCAAGCGGCTCTTCAAGTTCCTCGAGGGCGGCGAGGCGGAGGTGGCGGCGTCGTTCCCTGCCGGAACGATAGGGACCACGCTCGAGAACCTCAAGGCCGCAGCGGGCGGCGAGCACCACGAGTGGAGCGAGATGTACCCGTCGTTCGCCAAGATCGCGCGGGAGGAGGGCTTCGAGGAGATCGCGGAGACCTTCGAGGCGATCGCGGTCGCCGAGAAGCAGCACGAGAAGCGCTACCTGGGTCTGGCGCGGAACATCGAGAACGGTACGGTGTTCAAGCGGGACGGGAAGGTCGTATGGCGCTGCAGGAACTGCGGCTACCTTCACGAGGGAACGGAGCCGCCGGAGGAGTGCCCGGCGTGTGCCCATCCGGTAGACCACTTCGAGCTTCTGGGAGAGAACTGGTAGTCCACATGAGCTGTTCGGCCGCCGGGGTCGCTCGTCGGCCCCGGCGGGCCCGAAGGCCGAGAATGAGAGGGAGTTGACGCATGGCAGCCAGGCTCGAGATCTACAAGTGCGAGAAGTGCGGGAACATCGTCGAGGTTCTCCACGGCGGCGTCGGCAAGCTCGTCTGCTGCGAGGAGCCGATGATCCTGCTGGAGGAGAAGACGGTCGACGAGGGCAAGGAGAAGCACGTTCCGGTGACGGAGAAGTCGGACCACGGGACGCTGGTCAAGGTCGGCGACGTCCCGCACCCGATGGAGGAGAACCACTACATCGAGTGGATCGAGGTAATCTCCGGCGGCAACGCGTATCGCGAGTTCCTCGAGCCCGGCCAGGCGCCGCAGGCGACCTTCTGCCTCGGCGATGAAGAGCTCGAGGCCGTGCGCGAGTACTGCAGCGTCCACGGTCTCTGGAAGGCGTAGTCCGAAAGAAGGACAATGTGACAGTAGAAGAAGCCATAAAGACGGCGATCCAGTACGAGAACGGCGTGCGCGACCTCTATCGGGAGGCCGTGGAGAAGGCTGAGAAGCCCGGCGGGAAGACCCTCTTCTCGCTCATGGCCGACGAGGAGGAGCGGCACGTCAAGTTCCTCGAGAAGAAGCTCAAGGAGTTTCGCGAGTCCGGCCGCGTTGCGGCCGAGGGCCTGGGGACGGCCGTCCCGTCGAAGGAACGCATCGAGGCGGCCGGCGTCAGACTCCAGGCGACGCTCGACGGCAAGGCGAGCGGCGCGGAGCGCGGCTTCCTCCGGAAGGCCTACGCGGCCGAGTCGGAGACCACCGAGTTCTACCGGCGCATGGTGAGCGAGCTTCCCGAAGAGGCGCGGCCGCTCTTCAGGCGTTTTCTCGATATCGAGGAAGGGCATCTGGCGATCGTCAGGGCGCAGCTCGACCGCGTCTCGTCGACGGGGTACTGGTTTGACGTCAGAGAGTTCACGCTCGAGGGATGATGTCCAGGGTCCGGCGTTCGATCGGGAGACCCTCGACCGCATCTACGAGCGGTACAACACACGCGAGTACACGCATCCCGATCCGGTAGAGCTCATCTACCGGTACGACGACGTCGGGGACAGGGAGGTCGCTGCACTGGTCGCGGCGCTCCTCTCGCTCGGGCGCGTGCGCCAGATCCTGGGAAGCGCCCGTGACGCACTGGCGCGGCTCGGACCGCGGCCCGGCAGCTTTCTGGACCAGGCCGACCGCGGCAGGCTCGAGGGGACTTTCGAGGGCTTCAGGCATCGCTTCACGACCGGCTGCGACATGGCCGCGACGCTTCACGGCGCCGCCGCCGTGAGGCGCGAGTACGGGACGCTCGGCGCCCGGCTGGCCGGGCTCGTGAGCCAGAGCGACGAGACGGTCGTCCCCGGGCTCGAGGCTCTCGTGGACGAGATGGAGCGGGTGGCCGGACGCGGCGCGTGCGGTCGGCTTCTGCCGCTTCCGTCGCGAAGAAGCGCCTGCAAGCGGCTCCACCTGTTCTTGCGATGGATGGTCCGCAGGGACGACGTGGACCCCGGAGGGTTCGACGGAGTATCACCCGCGAAGCTCGTCGTGCCGCTCGACACGCACATGCACCGCATCGCACTCGCGTTCGGTCTGACGCGTCGGCGGTCGACGGACGTTCGGACGGCGCTCGAGATAACGGAGGCCTTCCGGCGGATCTGCCCGGAGGATCCCGTGCGGTACGACTTCGCCCTGACCCGGTCGGGCATCCACCCGGACGTCGAGATGGACGCGATGCTCGCACCGGCCTGCACAGCACGGGGATGACAAGCTGAGAGGAACGGAAGAGGGGCCCGGCGGCCCCGCGAAGGGAGAGAGCAATGCTCAAGAAGAAGGTCGAGAAGGCATTGAACGAGCAGCTCAACGCGGAGATGTACTCTGCGTATCTGTATCTTTCGATGGCCAGCTACTTCGACGACGAAGGGCTCGACGGGTTCGCGAACTGGATGCGCATCCAGTTCCAGGAGGAGCAGGCCCACGCGCTCAAGATCTACGACTTCGTCAACGAGCGCGGCGGCCGCGTGCGACTCAAGCCGATCGACGGTCCCGACACGGACTGGAAGTCGCCCCAGGACGTCTTCGAGCAGACGCTGAAGCACGAGCAGCTTGTCACGTCGCTCATCAACAAACTGGTCGACCTTGCGCGGGCCGAGTCCGACCACGCGACCGACAACTTCCTGCAGTGGTTCGTCGCGGAGCAGGTCGAGGAAGAGGCGACCGCCGAGAGCATTCTGTCGAAGGTCAAGAGGGTCGGCGACAAGGGCAACGGAATCTACATGCTGGACAAGGAGCTCGGCTCCCGCGTCTTCACGCCGCCCGCTGAGGAGGAGTAGTGAAGCACCCGTTCGAGGCGATACCCATCGCGAAGGACGTCTACTGGGTCGGCGCCATCGACTGGGCGATCCGGGAGTTCCACGGGTATTCGACCGGCCGCGGCACGACGTACAATGCGTACGTGGTCATGGCCGAGCGGCCCACGCTGATCGACACGGTGAAGGCCCCGTTCCGGGATGAGTTCCTCTCTCGCCTTCGCTCGGTCGTCGATCCCAAGAAGATCGAGATCATTGTCTCGAACCACTCCGAGATGGACCACTCAGGGCTTCTTCCGTCGACCGTCGAGCTCATCCGGCCCGACGTCATCTACGCGTCGAAGATGGGGGAGAAGGCGCTCGCCGGGCACTTTCACGGGGCGGTCGAGGTCGAGGCGGTCGAGAACGGCGGCACGGCCGATCTCGGAAGCATGGAACTCCAGTTCCTCGAGACGCGGATGGTCCACTGGCCCGACAGCATGTTCTCGTATCTGAAGGACAGGAAGCTCCTGTTCTCACAGGACGGCTTCGGCATGCACCTGGCCTCGACGGAGCGCTTCGACGACGAGCTCGACTGGCCGACGTTGAAATACGAGACGGAGAAGTACTTCGCGAACATCCTGATGCCGTTCGCTCCGCAGATCGCTGCGCTTCTGAAGAAGGTGAAGGAGGCCGGCATCGAACCCGACATCGTGGCCCCGGACCACGGGCCGGTCTGGCGCGAGCACTTCGGTGACGTGTTCTCCCTCTACGAGCGCTGGTGCGAGCAGCGGCCGACCCGCAGGGCCGTCGTCATGTACGACACCATGTGGAAGAGCACGGCGAAGATGGCCCGCGCGCTGGCGGACGGCATCGCCGCGGGCGGCGGGAGCGCGAAGCTGCTTCCGCTCGAGTCGAGCGACCGGAGCGAGGTCGCGACGGAGAGCCTCGAGGCCGGCGCTCTTCTGGCAGGCGTCTCGACGATGAACAACCAGATGTTCCCGACGATGGCCGACGCTCTCACGTACATCCGCGGACTGAGACCGAAGAATCTTATAGGCGCGGCGTTCGGCTCGTTCGGATGGAGCGGTGAGGGCGTGAAGCACGTGAACGCGATCCTCGAGGAGATGGGCGTCGAGCTCATCTCGGAGCCTCTGGCCGTGCAGCACGTGCCGACGGACGAGGACCTCGTGAGG
>WJMD01000086.1 GCA_014728125.1 Candidatus Effluviviaceae Genus V sp. | reverse complement strand
CGGCAGCACGGCGACGGTGGCTGCCGAGGTGTGGATCCGTCCCTGCGACTCGGTGACGGGCACACGCTGAACGCGATGCACCCCGCTCTCGTACTTCATGCGGCTGTATACGTGGCCGCCGATCACCATGAAGATGATCTCTTTGAACCCGCCTGTTCCGGTCGGGTTGGAGTTCATAACGTCGACCTTCCACCCCTGATGCTCTGCGAAGCGGTCGTACATGCGGAAGAGGTCACCGGCGAAGAGGGCCGCCTCCTCCCCGCCCGTCCCGGCGCGTATCTCGACGATCGTGTTCTTCTCGTCGTTCGGGTCTTTCGGAACGAGAAGCACGTGCAGCCTCTCCTCGAGCTTCTCCTCCCGCTCCTCGAGCTCCTCGAGCTCGGCCCGGGCGAACTCCCGGACCTCCTTGTCCTTCGCCTCCTCGATCATCTCCTTCGCGGCGGCCATATCGTCCAGCACGCCCCGGTACTCGTCGTAGGTCGTCACGACCTCCTCGAGTCCGGCGCGCTCCTTCGAGTACTTCTTCAGAAGGTTGTGGTCCTTCAGGACATCGGGGTCGGAGAGCAGCTTGTTGAGCTCCTCGTACCGGGCCTTGAGTGAGTCGAGCTTCTCAAGCATCGGGTTCCTCCACCCTCGCGGCCTCGAGCGCGGCGATCGCCACCTCGACCTGGTCGTCGGAGGGCTCCTTCGTGGTGATGTTCTGAAGCCACACGCCGGGCGCCGAGAGCAGTCTTGCCCACCACGTTCCCGCGCGCTTCGCCGACAGCTTCATGATCTCGTAGGAGATACCCGCGATGACCGGTATCAGAAGCAGCCGCGCCAGCCGGTGCACGATCGTCTGCGGACGGCCGGTCAGCATGAACACGAGGATGCTGACCACCATCACGATGAGCAGGAAGCTCGTGCCGCAGCGCGGGTGCTTCGTCACGTACTTCTTCGCGTTCTCCGGCGTCAGCTCGTCGCCGGCCTCCTCCATGAAGATCGTCTTGTGCTCGGCCCCGTGGTACTCGAAGACGCGCCGCATCTCCTTCCAGAGCGAGATGCTCCAGATGTACGCCAGGAAGAAAGCGACGCGGATGACACCGTCGATCAGGTTGAAAAGAACGCTGCCCTCGAGCCCGGTCCGGACCATGATGAAGTCCGTGAGCACGAGCGGGATGTAGAAGAAGAAGAGCACGCCGAGCGCGAGAGCGAACACCATCGTGCCGGTGAGCGCGGCCGTCGTCTTCCACTGACCGGGCTCCGGGTCGTTCGCGGCGCCGCGCTGATGGTCGTCCGCGCCGGCACCGGCGGTCTCGCCCGTCTCCGCGACGTCGCCCTCCCGCGCCTCGTCCTCCGCCGCCTCCATGGCGACGCCGGCCGAGTAGTTGAGCGACTTCAGGCCCAGCTGCAGCGATTCGATGAGCGTCAGGCCGCCGCGGACGACCGGCAGTCTGAGAAGTCTGTTCTTCCTCGAGAACGAGACGAAGGGCTCCGCGTGTACAGCAATCCCGCCGGAGGGCAGCCGGACCGCCGTGGCGACCTTGGTCGGTCCGCGCATCATCACGCCCTCGATGACCGCCTGTCCGCCGTAGTGGACCTTGCCTCCCGGGGAGGGCTGCTCGCCGAAACCGCTGATCGGCGAATCGTAGGATTCCCCGCGGGCCTCCGGCGTGGCGTGTGTCTGCCGGGCCTCCTTCTTCGGCCCGCTGTCGCCTGGACGCGTCATCGCTCGACCTCCTTCTCGACGAGCGCCGACCCGGCGGTCTGACGGTCGACCGGAATCAGCCGGCCGAGCATAGGATGCACCCGCTCGATCTCGTCCCTGACCGCCCACGCGATCCGGCGGTACGATTCGTGACCCTGGACGCGGGAGCGCAGCCGGCAGAAGATGTACGCTTCCCGCAGGTTCATGCTCATGAGGAAACGGACCCTGTAGGCGAGCGGCACGACGTACTGCGCCGCGGTCCCGTCGACCTCCCGGAGCGCCCGCCAGGCGTCGCGGACACGCTCGAGACCCTCGGTCATGGGAGCCGCCACGCCCGCCTCGCGCGCGTCATCAGGAATCACGTATCCCAGCTCCGCAGTGAGAGGCTGGCGTGTCTGCGTCGCCATGCGATGCCGCTGCACGTCGCGGTACGCGCCGAAATCGCAGGTGATCTCGAAGGTGTAGGTCGTCGCTTCGAGTTCCCTCACCGGGGCCTCATGGTCCCCGACGCCGCGAAGCGCCTCTTCGAGGGCTGCACTCACGCGCTCGCGCGACCAGCCGTCGACGCCGCGCCTCAAGTCGTCGTACGACGAGCCTCCGGCACGGAAGAGAATCGCCCTGAGAACGGCCCGCTCACCGGCCGGGTCGTGCTCCACGAGACGGACCGACGATCCGTCGCCGTTCTCGGTGGACGTCCTCGCGCCGCCGTCGGGAACCAGCTCGCCGACCCTCTCCTCCCAACCGGACAGGTACGGCGAGGGCTCCGTGTAGCGCAGCAGCGTCGGGACCCGCTCGCCGGCGACCCGGGTGAGACCCTCCGCGAGGTCGCGCATTTCCTCGAGCGGATGCGAACCCAGCTTGACCACGGCGTGCCGCAGGCTGCGCGCGTTCACGGTCCAGCCGAGATTCGTCTTGGCGGCCGCCGGCAGCAGCCCTCTGACGGTGTCGCAGGCCTTCCCGCCGGGCGTCACGCCCCGCTCACGCCACGAGGGACATCCGTACTTCTCCTCGGCGAAACGGCGTGCGTCCGGGAGAAGCGCCTCGTAGGTATCGTAGAGGTCCCTGACGGCGGCGCGGTAGATCTCCCCCGCGGCGTCCTCTGAGAAAACGGACGGCGTGTAGTAGTTGTCGGAGGACATGACCTGGTAGCGCGTCGACTTCTCCGTGAACGACGAGAGACGGTTGTCCTCGATGATCTTCGCCCCGAGGATCGAGACGTTCTCGACGGCGATGGAGAGCACCGCGTGCTCGGCGACGGACGAATGTCCGTAGCCGACGACCCATTTCTCGTGAAAGCGGGAGGAGGACTCCTCGGTCAGCTCGCGGGCGATCTCATCGAAGGACTCGGGGGACCGCGACGTCCGGGCGAACGTCACCGCGACGACCTCCGGGGGGAGGTCGTCGAGCGTGTAGATCCGAAGCGGGTTGCCCGTCGTCGCCATGGCCGGTCCCGCTACTTCTTGTCGTCGGCAGTCGCCTCGGCAGCGTCCTCGCCGGCGCCGGCATCGGTCTCCGGCTCCTCGTCGGACCCGGCCTCCGCGGCCGGCTTCTCCTCGGACGGGGCCTCGGCCTTCGCCTCAGGAGCGGGCTTCTCCGCCTTCTCCTGGGCCTTGACCTCAGGAGCGGGCTTCTCCGCCTTCGCCTCCATCTTCGAGGCGTAGTCCTTGCCGTACTTCTTGAGGAAGCGGTCGACGCGGCCGGCGCTGTCGATCAGCTTCTGCTGACCCGTGAAGAACGGGTGGCAGGCCGAGCAGATCTCGACGCTGATCTCCTTCAGCGTCGAGCGCGTCTGGAACTCGTTCCCGCAAACGCACTTCACTGTGGCTACCTGGTAGTCGGGATGGATGTCCTTCTTCATCAGACCTTCTCCTCGTGTCCTCATCATCCGCAGGCCCCGACGACGCATCGCGCTCGTGGAGCCGTGCGGTGGTGTCCGCCAACCTCGGCCGGAGGCGCGGCAAGTGCACCCATCTCCCGGGCGCCGCCTCAGCCGAATCTGAAACGCCCGCGCCCGGAAACTCCGGATGGGCGCGGACGTTGTGTGTCGCCCAGCTAGAGGGCGCTCATCGAGTCCATGAAGTCCTGGTTCGTCTTCGCCTGCCTGAGCTTGTCCAGCAGGAACTCCATCGCTCCCACCGGCGTCTGCTCGCTCAGGAACTTCCGGAGGATCCACAGCCGGTTGATCGTCTCCTGCGGAAGCAGGAGCTCCTCCTTCCTCGTCCCCGACTTCAGAATGTCGATCGAGGGGAAGATCCGCCGGTCCGTGAGCCTCCTGTCCAGCACGAGCTCCATGTTGCCCGTGCCCTTGAACTCCTCGAAGATCACCTCGTCCATGCGCGAACCGGTGTCGATGAGAGCCGTCGCGACGATGGTGAGGCTCCCGGAGTCCTCCGTGTTCCGCGCCGCGCCGAAGAACCGCTTCGGTCGCTGGAGCGCGTTGGAGTCGACGCCGCCCGTCAGGATCTTGCCCGAATGCGGGACGACCGTGTTGTGAGCGCGTGCGAGGCGCGTGATCGAGTCGAGCAGGATGACGACGTCCTTCCCGTGCTCGACGAGGCGCTTGGCCTTCTCGATGACCATGTCGGCCACCTGAACGTGGCGCTCCGGCGGCTCGTCGAACGTCGAGCTGACGACCTCGCCCTTCACCGAGCGGTCCATGTCGGTGACCTCCTCAGGTCTCTCGTCGATCAGGAGGACGATCATGACCACCTCGGGGTGGTTCGTCGTGATGCTGTTGGCGATCTTCTGCAGAATGACGGTCTTGCCGGCTCTGGGCGGCGAGACGATCAGACCGCGCTGTCCCTTGCCGATCGGAGACAGGAGATCGATGACCCTCGTGGTCATGTCGTCCGGGTCGACCTCGAGATTCAGTCGCTCCTGCGGATGCAGCGGCGTCAGGTTCTCGAAGAGGATCTTCTGCTTCGCCTGCTCGGGGTTCTCGTAGTTGACCGCTTCGACGCGCAGCAGCGCGAAGTAGCGCTCGTTCTCCTTCGGCGGCCGGACCTGGCCCGACACGATATCGCCCTTCCGAAGGTCGAAGCGCTTGATCTGCGACGGCGACACGTAGATGTCGTCCGGTCCCGGCAGGTAGTTGTAGTCGGGGGACCGCAGGAACCCGTAGCCGTCCGGCAGGATCTCGAGCACGCCCTCCGAGAAGATGAGCCCGCTCCTCAGGGTCTGCGCCTCAAGGATCCTGAAGATGAGGTCCTGCTTTCGGAGTCCCCCCACGCCCTCGACGCCGAGCTCGGTCCCGTACTGCACGAGGTCCTTGATCGTCCGCTGCTTCAGCTCGCCGATGTTGAGGTTGTCGGGGTTCGACGATGTGGACGATGCCTTTGTCGTGGTGCCGGTCGTGGTCTCGGTCGTCTTCGCGGCGGACGACGCATCGGAGGACGCGCGGGACGTCGAGCGCGTGCTGCGCGACGTGCGTGTGTTCCTGGTACCTCTGCCGTTGCCGTTTCCGGACGAGCGCGTCGACCTGCTGCCGGTCGTGCGCTTCTTCGACGGTGTTCTTCCTTCTGACTTCTCAGCCATCCATTCCACCTCGGAGAGTGGGGCCTGTGGGTTGACGCGTACCGGCACGCTGTCCGGCGGCGTTTCATCGCATACGTGTGGAGCTCGACGCGAAGCTACAATCGATGTCCTTGTGTGAAGGATCGGGCTCTGGTCAGGTGTGCTCCGGATGGGCTACGCGGGAAGCAGTCCGTGGGTCACGTCCAAGCAAGATTCTAGCCGAACCCACTGAGGGTGTCAAGCCGAATAACCCCTCGGACAGCGCCGGAGCACGATCGGATCCCATGAGCTCCGATCGACCGGAGCAGTGAGGTTGACCGCCGGTCACTCATCCGGTTCGTGTTCGTCTCTCCCCGGATGGACGACCGGCGCGACCGCTTCCTCGACGCGCAGCAGCAGACTCTGCCGCGCGCGTTCGAGCGCCTGCTTCGTCTCCCGCCCCTCGCTCGAGACGTCCGCCGCAAGCTCCTCTGCAAAGCGTCCGTTCCGGATCTCCTCGAGCACCTGACGCATGCCGTTCCTGGTCTCCTCACCTATGATGCGGCCACCACGTGTCAGGTCGCCGAAAAGAGCCGTCCTGCTGATGCGGTTCCGCATCCCCGAGACCCCGAACCGCTGCATGAGGTCGGCCGTCAGACCCAGCTCGTAGAGGCACTCCATGTACGCGACCGCCGGATCGTAGCCGGCCTCGACGAGCGTCTCGAAAGCGGCCTCGATCAGCCGGATCACGCCGCCGACGAGCACGGCCTGCTCGGCGAACAGGTCGACCTCCGTCTCCTCGGCCACTCCGGTCTCGAAGAGCCCGACGCGGGCGCACCCGATGGCGGCGCCGTACTCGAGCGCCGTCTGCCGGGCGCGGCCGGTCGCGTCCCGATCGACCGCGTAGGCGGCGGGAAGTCCGGTTCCCGCCTGATACCGCTCCCGGAGGAGGGTGCCCGGGCCCATAGGAGCGACCAGGACGACATCGATCCCGCCGGCGATCTCGAGGCCCCCGAACCGAAGAGCGAACCCGTGAGCTAGAACGAGCGTCGACCCCTCCTCCACGACCGGCTCGACGCTCTCCGCGAAGGCGTGGACGATCTCCTCGTCCGGGATGAGCAGCGCGACGATGTCGGACCCGGCGGCACCGCGGACCGATGTCACGTCGAGCCCCGCTGTCCTCGCTCGGTCGGCCGAGGGGCTGCCCTCTCGCAGACCGACGACGACGTCGACACCCGAATCTCTGAGATTCAGCGCCTGCGCCTCACCCTGGCTGCCGTAGCCGATCACGCCGACGCGCCGCCCGTCGAGGGGCTCTTCGTTCAGATCGCGCTCTGTGACGACTGATCTGGTCTCTGGATGAGGCATCGGCCCTGGAAGCGCGAGTGCGAACGGGTGAGGAGGTGCGGCGGCGCCGCGCACAAGCCCCGAAGGGCCCGCGCGGCGCCGTCGATCATGTGGACAAACGGGGAAGTGCTACTGGTTCTGCTGCTCGAGGAGCATCCGCATCTGCTCGACCTCGAGCATCGCCTCTTCCTCGCGGCCGAGGGTGTTGTAGATCTTCGCGAGGGTGCGGTGGTAGCTGACGTCGTCCTCGATAGCCACGAGACGGTTGAGAGCGCCGATCGCTTCCTCGTAATGCTCGGTCGCGGCCATCTGATCGGTCTCCCAGAGGCTCTCGCCCATCTGGAAGTGCGCGTAGTACGTCATCCGGAGCACGTCCTCGTCCTCCGGGTTCTCAACGAGGTAGTCCTCGTAGTAGTCGATGGCCGTCGCGTAGTCGCGCATCTGGTAGTGCATGTAGCCGATATTGAAGTCGAGTTCCGGGTAGTCCGGCGCGATCTCCTGGATCTGCTCGTAGTAGGAGATCGCCTCCTCGTACTGACTCGCCGAACCGAGGCTGCGCGCCTTGTTGTCGTAGACGGTCAGGAGGTTCTCCTGGATCGTCTCGTTCTCGGGCGCCGACTCATAGGCCATCTCGAAGTACTCGATCGCCTCGTCGTACTCACCGAGAGACTGGTACGCAACACCGAGTCCTGTCAGAGCGTCGGGCTTGCGGGGGTCGATCGTGATGGCCTTCTCGTATTCCTTGATGGCCTCATCGTACTTCGCCGCGTCGACGTACTGCATGCCCTGCTTGTTGTGCTGCTGCCAGTAGTAGCTGATCATGTTCTCGACCTGGGACTCCGCTCCCTCGTCCGGCGCCAGCTCAAGCGCCTGGAAGAGCTCGTCGTGCGCCATCTCCAGCTCGCCGGTCTCGGCGTAAGCGCTGCCGAGATACATGCGAGGCTCCCAGTTGTCGGGCGCGTTCTCGATGGCGAGCGTGAGCTGCTCGATGGCATCTTCGTAGTTCTTGTCGGCGAGATAGACTTTGCCGCTCGTGAACGCCGGGTCCGCGCCGCACCCCGAGAGCGCGACGATCGCGACCAGTGCAATGAGCGCCAGAGCACCCTTCATCAAGGACATTCGAATCCCCCTTCTCGGAGAGTGACAGTCCGGTGCCTTGTGTTACGTATTGCGGGCAGTATACGCGTCGCAAAGCGGCGCTGTCAAGCAATATGACCGCAAACTGCACTATGGCAAGGGGTTACGCCGAGGAAAGGGAACGGCCGCCGCGCCCCCGCGGTTCACTCCGCCGGCGGCTTCGGACCGAGGATGTAGAGGCCGATCGGATCGCCCCACTCACAGCGCCTGATGATGCCCTGGCCGCCGCGGTTGTCCCTGTCGGTGTCGGCGTAGATGATGCGATGCCCCCTGTCGATCAGGGCATTGATCGTGCTGGCGACGCCGTGGTAGCCGAGTCCCTGTCTGCGGTAGTCGGTCGACGTCCAGGACGCCCCGATGATGGCGCTGTCCGGCTCGACCCAGTAGTGCCGGCAGCGGCCGATCCAGGCAATGCCCGCTCCCACGATCATCCGGTCCTTGATCAGGAAGTAGGCGATCCGCCGACCCATGGCGAGCCTGATGAGCGTCTTCAGGAACATGGGCAGGCGGTACTGTCCCTTGACAGCGGGCAGAAGGCGGAGGGCGGCGAGAGGGTTCGCCACCGTGAGGAAGGACACGTCGTCCCGCTCGTCCACCGGCAACGGCTCGCGCCACTCCTTGCGGAAGACCATCTGATAGTCGAATCCGACAGGCACGCCGAGCTCGACCTTCCTCCGTTCGCCCATCGTCGCTCCCTTCGTCATGGCAGCGAGACCCACTCGCCCGTGTGATGGCCGCGCCGCATGTAGCGGTGCGCCTGCCAGGCGATGTAAGCGTGGAGCGCGGGGATCCGCACGTAGCGCATACCCTCTCTGAGCTCTCCGCCCCAGCCCCGGAAGAAGCGCTCGACACCCGGAAGCGAAGAGCCCTCGAAGTCGAAGTCGAGACCCAGGGCATGGGCGTCGTTGATCATCCGCTCGAAGAGCACGAGATTCAATCGGCTCTCTGAGCGAACGTCGCTCCGCATCCCGCCGGCCAGATAGTAGGCCGTCCTTCGGTCGCGGACGACGAGCGTCGAGCAGGCCGGCATCGTGTGTTCATCCCGTACCGTGTAGATCGTCCCCGCCTCACGCGACGCCACCTCGCTCCACCAGGCCACCAGGCGGTCGGAGCCGCCCCGGATGGCGAAGCCCTTGTCGCGCGCAGTCTGCAGGAAGAGGTCGACGACCTCGATCATCGGTGTGCCCGTCTCGACGGCCAGACGCCTCTCATCGGCCTCGGCGTGCGCCTTCCTGAGGTTGCGGCGGTTCATGCTGGACATCCGGGCGGGCCATTCCCCCTCGTCCACGGCGGGTATGACATACGTGTACGTGGGGGACGCTCGGTAGCCGTTCCACAGAAGCGGCAGGGCCGGCGGCGAGCCCGGTCGGACGACGAAATCGTAGATCCCGGCCCGGGGACAGGCCGACATGGCGTCGTTCCACTCGGCGACGAGCTTCGAGTAGGCCGACCCCCGTTCAGAGAGGTCGGGTACTGAGAAGACGGGACCGTTGGCCGGCGTGAACGGCGGGCGGCGAACGGCCGTGACACCGAGATAGCGCCCGGTACTCACGGCGATGCCGGCCTCGAACTCTCCGGCGTCCCGCCGCGCGTAGACCTCGACGGGCGCGCCCCACGCGCGATGCCACCACGCCGTATGGAAGACCGTCCCGCCGTCGGTGGCGTCGACGAACGCGTCCCACGCGTCGTGCTCTCTGCGCTCGAGGCGCTCCATCAGGACGAACCTCCGGCAGACCCGATCTTCAGTCCGGCGACAGCGTATCGCTCGCGCACCGTCTCAGCAAGCTCCTTCCCTGTGCAGAAGCACCCCGGTCCGTCGAGCAGCTCGAAGTAGAGTTCGCCGAGCGACTCGGGATGCAGCGCGTTCGTCAGGCTCGTATCGTGCCAGAGCACGCTGACGCCTCCCCACGTCCAGCGGGACGCCTCTCTCAACACGGCCCGACACCGGTCGAGTCGTTGGTCGGGAGGCGTCGAGACGGCCAGCGCGACGTCCATGACGACGAGCGGCAGCTCCAGGAGCTGAAATGCCCGTTCCCGCTCGAGATCGTACGGCGGGAACGGGAACGCCGCGCCGTGCCGGAAGCCCACGTCCTCGTGGAACCCGGCCGTGGCGTCGTAGAGCGCTCCCGCACGCTCGAGTTCGCGAAAGAGGCCGTCGCCGTCGTACCTGAGCCAATGCTGCCGTCCGCCGACCGGACGGAAGCCGAAGACCCTCAGTCTGTCGTACTCGTCGGCCAGTCGTCCGGGGCCGTCGAGGCTCGTGTAGCTCCCGTGGACCCCGATCTCGGCGCCGGACGAGGCGAGCCCGTCCAGCGCGGCGCGCGTTGCGTCCGACTCGAGGCGATACGTGGGGTCCCTGCCGTGTTCCGCCCTGCAAACGACGGTCCATGTCGAGCGGACCTCTCGCTTCTGCTCGCGTTCACGGAAGCGACGGAGGGCGTTGTGAAGCCAGGTTCGCCCGAGAAACGGCCTTGCGATCGAGGTCCCCGCGCGGAATGCGGTCTCGAGACTGCGCATCCGGAACGCGCCGACGGCCGTGTTCCGGGCCCACCTCGAGAGCGAGGCCCCGGGGTGGTCCGGCAGGAAGTCGATGTCGTGCGTGACTGCCACCCCGAGCGGGGTATCGTCCCAGGGAGAGACCAGGCCGGCGGTCCAGAGCCCACCCGCGGAGCGCGCGATGCGCCGGTCGAGCTCCGTAACGGCCACCGATGCGTAGGGTATGCTCGGCGACAGACCGAAGCGGCGGCTCGGCGCACCCGACATCGGCACCCGGCCGACCGCGTCGCGCTCCGTCGCGGTGCGCTCGCAGGTGCCCGAGAGCCACTCGAAGATCTCGCCGAGCCAGTCGACGCACTCCGGGGGTGCCCCATCCGAGTGAAAGACGGGCATCGCGACGGCCTCTCCATCGGGGGCGTTCACGGCGACGGTGCGCGGCGATCCGGGAGGCTCGGCGGCCGGGCGCGCCGTGTAGGCGGGCTCGAGCCTCACGTCCCCCTGGCGCCGGCAGGGCGCTCCGTAGCAGAGTCTCACGACATCTGACTGACCGGACCGGTCGTCGACGGCCCTGGCGCCCTTGACGGCACAGAAGACGCGGAAGGCGTACGTGAGACGACGCCGCACCACGGGCGCGACGTCGTCGCCGAAGACGAGAGCTATGTTGGGGGATGCGCGCATCGTCACCCCGGATCCGAGACTGCGGCTAGAGCAGTCGGGTTCCGTTCACGACCAGCTCGTAGTGCGTATCGAGGTACTCGGCCGCGCGCCGCGAGACGATCATCCTCGACATGAAGATCTCGAAGTACTCCATGACCTGTGAGATGTCCGTGTCGATCGTCAGGGACAGCCTGGCGACGGCCTCCGCTGGGATGACCTGCAGCTGCGACTTCTGCACAGCGTAGTTCACGCGGTCGTGAATGTCGAACTTGATCATCGAGGGGTTCCTGACACGCGAGCGGTGCACGTCGGCCTTGTCCGCGAGAATCAGTGCCGCGGAGACGTTGCTCACGGGGTCGGCATGCTCCTCGTGGTGGTTCCCGATCGCCGAGATGACCGTCGTGATCTCCTCCATCGGCATGCCGCGATCCCTCAGAAGCTGGTACGCGAGGAACGAGCCGGACTGGGCGTGGTCCTCACGGTTGACGATGTTGCCGAGGTCGTGAAGGTAGCCCGCGATGCCTGCCAGCTCGGGCTCGCGACCGTTCTTCCCGAGCGTCTTGAGGACCTTCTGGGCCGTGCGACCGACCCACTTGCCGTGCCGGATGCCGTGCTCCGTATAGCCGATGATGCCGAGCTGGTCGTTGCACGTGCGCAGCATCTCGGTGATCTCGGCGTCCTTGGTGATCTTGTTGAACGTAACTCCTGCCATTCCGATGACTCCTGTGCTACTGCTGCCGGCCCGGGGGCCGGGGGCCTCGCCTGTTGCCGCGCGGCGCGGGCGAGCGGCCCACTCCGCAGGGCTGATTCGCCCGCGCGGGACCGTGTCCTGCGCGGGGCGTGAGACCCTGGAACAACTTGCGAAAAGTGTGCCTGCCCCTCGCGCGGGGCAGGCATTCTTCAATCTACCCGGCATCGTGGGCGCAGTCAAGTCCTAGAGAAGGTCGACCGGATCGACGTCGACGGCCACGGAGACCGACGATGGGAGCTTCAGGGAGCCGATCTGCCTGAGGGCCGCGGCAACGAGCGCACGAGCTGCGCCTCCCCGCCCGCGGACGAGCACGTGCCAGCGGTACGAGCCCTTGAGCCGCTCGAGCGGCGCCGGCGCGGGACCGAGGACCTCCGGGCGCGGCTCGTCCATCGTGGTCGCGCCGGCATCGAGAAACTCAGCGAGTGTCGCCGCCGCCTGCGTCACCTGCTCGGCCCTTCTGCCGCGCACCAGGATCGACACCAGTCGGCTGAACGGCGGATAGCCGAGCCCCATCCCGCGACGCTCCTCGGACTCACGCTCGTAGAAGGGGGTGAACGACTGGGCGCGCGCCAGCTCGATGGTGTAGTGCTCAGGCCGGTAGGTCTGGACGACGACCCGGCCGCTCTCTCCCCACCGCCCCGTCCTGCCGGCGACCTGGGTCAGCAGCTGAAAGGTCCTCTCCCCTGCGCGGAAGTCGGGCAGATTGAGCCCGACGTCGGCAGCGACGACCCCGACCAGTCCGACGCCGGGGAAGTCGAGCCCCTTCGCTATCATCTGAGTGCCCAGCAGGACATCCGTCCTGCGCTCGGCGAAGGCCCGGAGGATCCTCCAGTGCGCTCCCGGACGGGAGGTGGTGTCCTGGTCCATCCGCTCGGTGACGGCGTCGGGAAAGAGCTCGCGGACCGACCGTTCGACCCGCTGCGTCCCGGGCGCGCCGAACCGCAGATTGGCGCTGCCGCACTCGGGACACGAGGTGGGGGCGCGCGAAGACGTTCCGCAGTAGTGGCACCGCAGCCTGCGGCCCACGGAGTGATACGTCAGCGAAACGTGGCAGTCGCCGCACCGCAGCGTGTGGCCGCAGTCCATGCACTGCAGGAAGGAGGCGTACCCGCGGCGGTTCAGGAAGAGGATGACCTGCCGGCCTTCGTCGATCGTCCGCGCGACCTCGTCTCTGAGCCTGGCCGAGAAGGCGCCCTCGGTATCGACCGGCTGCTCGTGGCGCATGTCGATGAGCTCGACCTCGGGGAGCGGTCCCGCGTCGATGCGGGTCGGCAGCTCCACGAGATCGTACTTGCCCTCGCGGGCGTTCTGGTAGGTCTCCATGCTCGGGGTCGCGGTGCCCAGGACGACGACCGCTTCGTCGAGCTTCGCCCGCATCACGGCGACGTCGCGGGCGTGGTATCGGGGAGACTCTCCCTGTTTGTAGGTCCCCTCGTGTTCCTCGTCGACGACGATGACCCCAAGATCGGGCACCGGAGCGAAGACGGCCGACCTCGGCCCGACCACGATCGGGTATCGTCCCTCGCGGACCGCCCGCCATGTGTCGTAGCGCTGGGTGCGCGTCAGCCCGCTGTGGACGACCGCGACCCGGTCCCCGAACTCCATCCGCAGGCGCTGGACCATCTGGGGCGTCAGGGCGATCTCAGGCACGAGCACGATCGCGCTCCTGCCCTCATCGACCGCAGTCCGGACGGCCTCGCTATAGACGCGCGTCTTGCCGCTCCCTGTCACACCGTGGATGAGCACTACGCCGAAGCGCCGCGCGCTCATGTGCGTCCGTATGAGGCCGAGCGCCTCCGCCTGCTCGGGCTTGAGCGGACCCTCCTCGCGGAGGTCCCACCCCTCGCCTCCCGTCGAGACATCGGGATCGGATCGCTCGGCGCGCTCGACGAGCCCCTTCTCGACGAGGCCGCTCACACTCCCGGTGCCGACGCCGGCCTCCCTGAGCTCGGCCGGCGTGAGTTCAGAGCCGTCCGCGTCAGCGAGGAGTCGGAGCGCCCGGGCCTGCTTGGGCGCCCGCGATGCGAGCCCCTCCCCCCGTTTTCGAGCCTCCTCCGGCGACACCGCCAGCCGGACCACAGCTTGGCGGCCTCCGGCCCTGGTCGAGCCGCGAAGCTCCTCGAAGAGCTCAAGGAGACCAACCCGCACGAGCGCGTCAACGTCGCCGTGCCGGCCCCGTGGGATGCCGGCCAGTCTGAGAGCGTGCATCAGCGAGATGCGATCCCTCTCGACGGCCGCCTCGAGCAGCTTCTGCTGCGTCTCGGGGAGGTCCCGGTCCTCCTCGAGGGCCTGCCTGCCGTCCTCCGTGATGCGAAGCGCCCTGCGGCTCTCGAGGTTGATCCCGGGAGGGAGAGCGGCTCGAAGCACCTCGCCCCACGACGCGAGGTAATAGTCGGCGACCCATCGTGTGAGTTCGAGCATCCGCTCGTCGACAACAGGCCCGATGTCGAGCACGTCGATAATGGGCTTGATGCTCTCGATCTCCGGGTCGCCGGTGTCGCCGACGACGAAGCCCGTCACACGACGGCGCCCGAACGGCACGAGCACGCGCGAACCGAGGACGGCGCGCTCGGCGAGCTCGTCCGGTACCGAGTATGTGAAGGTCCCGCTCACCGGAAGCGGGACCGCTACCTCCACGTACCGAGTGTCCACTGCGTCCGGATACCTCCGTCTAGCCCTCCGGAGTGCGCCTGCTGCGCGAGGCACGGACCGTGAGTCCCGGACCGTCGTCCACACCGTCCTCGAGAAGCCGGTGCCCCACGGCCGCGATGACCGCGCCGTTGTCGGTACAGAGGTTCTTCGGCGGAACGACGATGTGGAACCCGCCCCGCCGGGCCTCCTCGCTCAGGCGGTCCCTCAGCGGCCCGTTGGCCGCGACCCCGCCGCCGAGACCGACCGAGACGGCGTCCCACCGTTCGGCAGCTCGGATCGTCTTCGTCACGAGCGCATCGACGACCGCGGCCTGGAAGCTCGCAAGCAGATCGGAGAGCGCCTGCCCCTCGGGAACCGACCCGAGCTCCTCCACCGTGTACCGCACGGCGGTCTTCAGCCCCGAGAAGCTCATGTCCTGCTCGTCGCGGGACATCATCGCGCGGGGGAAGTCGAACGCGGTCGGGTCGCCGTCCCGGGCGAGCTTCTCGATCGTCGGGCCCGCCGGGTAGCTCAATCCGAGGAGCTTGCCCACCTTGTCGAACGCCTCCCCGGACGCGTCGTCCCTCGTCCTCCCGACGGTGACCATGTCGTTCCACGACGCCACGCGGATGATCTCGGTGTGTCCTCCCGAGGCGACGAGGCACACCATGGGGAGGGACACGTCGGGCTCCGTCAGGCGCACCGATGCGACGTGCCCCTCGATGTGATCGACTCCGACGACGGGGACATCGAGCGCGAACGCCAACGCTTTCGCGAACGACGTTCCCACCAGAAGACACCCGATGAGACCCGGGCGGTTCGTCACCGCGATCCCCTCGAGGTCGTCGTACGTGACGTCGGCCTCCTCGAGCGCACGGCGCACGACGGGGACGATGGCGCGCATGTGCTCGCGCGACGCGTACTCGGGCACGACGCCGCCGTACTCCGAGTGGACCATCTGTGACGCGACAACGCTGGAGCGAACGGTCCCGCCGTCAAGCAGGACCGACGCCGCGGTCTCATCGCACGACGTGTCGATACCAAGGATCAGCATGAGTTCCTATCTCGTCGCTACTGGAGCGTGACGGTGAAGCGCGTCGGGGTCACGGACCGGACCTCGATGCCCTCGGGCAGCGTCAGTTCCGGCACCAGCCGATGCGTACCGCGCGGCAGCCCGCGCGCATCGACGACCGCGCCCACGTCATCCGCCGCGAGACGCGTGACGATGTGCTCCGGTCCCGACAGCTCAAGCGCAAGGACCTCCGGCACGATGGTGACGGAGTCGAATCCCGGTTCGTGCTCGAACGAGACCGGGATGTCCTCGACAACGACCACGGACGTTCCCTCGACCTCGACTACGATGCGCACCTCGCGCGGAACGGCGTCGAGGTTCTGGTCCTCTGCGAATGTGATCTCGCGTGTCGCCTCGACGCGTGCGCGCCTTCCCTCGATCATGAGCGGCGCGGGTGAGACGCTTTCGAGGTCATCGACGACGCGGGCCGGGCCGAAGACGCTCACGGAGTCGGGCACGGTGTTCGGTCGGCCCAGAACGTAGTACCCCTCCGCGAGGTTCCCCTCGATGACCGGCACGACGGGGAGTCTCTTCTCCGCGAGTTCGTCGATCTCGAAGTCCAGCGTCTTCGGCGAGTGGATCTCCGAGACTGAGACGCGCGCGTCGCGCGGCAACACGATGTTGGCCGGCGAGAGCACGACGCGGAACGACCGGTCGGGAACCGCCTCGGCCATGTCGACCACTGCACGAGGATCGCCCCAGAGTCCAAGCCTGAGGAGCTCCGAGTTGTCTCCCGTCAGCACCACCTGGACGGTCTCGACGGGAGGCTCGACGGTCGTCACGCCCTCCGGCATGTCGCGCAGCACGAGCGGGACCTGAAACGTACGGTCAGACACCTGTTCACCCTTGGCGAACATCCAGATGAACAGGCCGATCACGACGGCCGCGATCTTCAGCCCTATGTTGTTCGTGATGATCGGTCGGATTCGCACTGCTCTCCCCGTCTCGCCGGGCCCGTGCCCGGCGTTCTCTGCGGGCCGGATCGCTGCTTCAGGACTTCTCGATCCGGATCACCTGGTCGACGCGGATCGTCGCGTCCTCAGCCAGGTCGTTCGCCTCGCGCAGCTCCTCGACCGTAACGTCGTAGCGGCGCGCGATGCTCCACAGCGTCTCGCCCGGCGCGACGCGATGCGTGCCGTCGTCCGCCAGTGCCGGCGGCGCGTACCGCTCAAAATACGCGTCGATGCCGTCGGCCAGCCTCTCCACGTACTCGCTTCTGTAGTCCGGCCGCTTGAAGCGGGCCACGTCCGCGCTGTTCGTCAGGAACCCCACCTCGACCAGGACCGACGGCATGGCGAGGTTCTTGAGCACCACGAAGCCCGCCTGCTTGACGACCGACTCCGAGGTTCCGTCGCAGGAGAGCCCCCGGGTGATCATCCTCGCCAGATCCGAGCTCTTCGAAACGCTGTCGGTCATCTTGAGGTCGACTAGAATCGAAAGAACATCGGTGTCGGCGTCGGGCGATACACCGCCGACGAGATCGGCGGCGTTCTCCCTGTCCGCGAGCTCCCTCGCGGCCTGGTCGCTCGCGCCCCGCGGCGAGACGAAGAAGACCTCCGTGCCGCAGGCGTTCCGGTTCGGCGCGCTGTTCGCATGGATGCTGATGAAGATGTCGCCGCCGCGCCGGTTCGCGATCTCCTTGCGCTTCGCGAGCCTGACGAAGTAGTCGCCGTCCCGGGTCAGCCGCACCTCATACCGGCCGCGCGTCTCGAGTTCCCGCGCCAGCTGCCTGGCGATGTCGAGAACGAGGTCCTTCTCCTTGATCTCGCCGTTCCCGAGCGTCCCGGGGTCCTCGCCGCCGTGCCCCGGATCGATGATCACGACCCTCTTCGGTCCTGCGCCGCTCGGCGTGACGATGGGCTCGGGCGCCGCGGACTCGCTCTCTCTGAAGACATCGATGACGACGCGGTGCGGCTTGTTCGCGTACGGCTTCAAGGGGAAGACGTTGTACACGGGCGCGTTCCCCAGATCGACAACAAGCTGCACGCCGCCGTCGAGCTGGTTCAGGCGCACGCGTTCAATGAGGCCGTCCTCGACCTCGGTCCTTCTCGAAGCGCTGCCGATGGTGCCGCCGACGATGTAGACGACGACCCTGTCGGGATCGGTCAGCACGCGCGTGGAGTAGCTGGCCTCTCCAGAGAGGTCAGCCACGATGCGGGTGTGGTCCGGCGCCGTCCAGTGTCGAACGGCCGTGAGTTCGACGGCGGATGCCGTCCCGCCCGACATGGTGACAAGAACCGCCACAAGCGCCGTGATGATGCCGACACGCGAAAGCACGTCTTCCTCCCCGGGCTCCCCGCCTCCGGCGGGCTTCGGAGGGGCCGCCCGTCGTCCGGTGGGGGTCGCCGCTCACGTCATGCGGCGGCGTCCGTCAGATGCCGCCGCGTCCCGGTCTTCCGGGCTTCAGCACGACGATGACAGGATCGACGAGGTACCGCTGCGCCGCGTCGAGCACATCATCGGCGTCGACCTCTTCGATGGATCGGATGAGCCGGTCGTGGGCTCCACCGCCGAGCCCCGAGAGTTCGTCCCAGGCGTGCCGCCTGGCGCGCTCGAGATTGCGCTGGCCCCGCATGACGTAGTGACCGACGATCCTGTTGCTTGCCCTCTTCAGCTCACTGGACGATACGGGCTCGTTTCTGAGCGCTTCGACGACCTCGGTCATCAGGTCGAGCGTCCGCTCGGCCCGGACCGGGGTCGCGTAGGCCACGATGCGCCCCTGCTCCAGACGCAGCGGGTAGAAGGCGCCGACGGCGTCCGCTGCGTGCTCACCGTCGGAGGCGAGCCTCGTGTGGAGCCGGGAACCAGTGCCGCCCCCGAGCACCTCGGTCAGCACACGCACGGCGGCGTGGTCCGGGTCGTCAGCTGCGGGAGCGAGAAAACCCAACAGAACACGGCCGTTCTCGACGTCCTTGAAGAGCTCGAACTCGGACGTTCCGGTGCGTTCGACCGGATACGTCGGCTCCCCGGGCGGCCGCCCATAGGGAAGCCCGCCGAACCGCTCGGCGACCATCTCGATGATCTCGTCAGGATCGACGTCTCCAACCACAGAGACAACGACACCCCTTCCCGTGTAGCGCTCGTCGTGGAAGCGCCTGACGTCCGACGGGGTGATCCTCTCAATACCCTCGAGCGTTCCGTTCACGGGCGACCCGTACGGGTGTCCCTCGAAGAGCAGCTCATTGAGCTTCACGAACGACCGCTCGAACGGATCGTCGAGAGCGTGCTCGAGCTGCTTCTGGATGGACACCTGGACCGTGGCGAGATCCTCGGCCGTGAACGAGGGCTCCGTGACGGCAGCCGCCACGAGGTCGAGCGCCTGCTCGAGGTGCTCGTCGACGGCGGAGACATGGACCTCGGCGAGGTCCTCCGTCGTCGACGTCCCGAAGTCGATCCAAGCGCATCCGGAGACGCGGCAGACGTCGGCGTACGACATGGCGGCCGTCGAGTAACCGAGCAGTTCGTTGGTGACGCGCGCCAGCCCCGGGAGCTCGGGTGGATCGTACTTCGAGCCCGCGTCCGCGAGTACGGAGACCGAGACGATGCGGTTCCACGAACCGGACTCGACGACGACCCGCACCCCATTTGGCAGGCGGTCCTGTACGAGGGAGGCCGATGCCGGCGGCGCCGAGACGAAGAACAGCACGAGGGCGGCTACGGCCGTCACCGCGGTCGCTCGGTTGCGCTTGACGAAGCAGCCGGTCCTGCGCACGAGGCCCATTCCTAGTCCTCTTCCCGGGGAACGATGGCGGCGGCGGCCCGGTTTCTCGCCCTCAGATGACGCTCCGCGAGGTCTCTCACGTCCTCCGGGGTGACCTGCTCGAGTCTCTCCATGTACTCACTGTCGAAGCCGGGATGTCCGATGGAGGTCCAGTAACCGATGTCGTGAGCCTGACCCTCGGCGGTCTCCTGGATGAACAGCATCGAGGCCCGAACCGCCTCGACGACCTCGTCGACCTCCTTCTGACCGACGCCGTCCGCCGCGAGCCGCGACACTGCTCCGAGAACGGCGTTCTCAGCGGCGTCGAAGGCCCCGGGCTCGAGTTCGAGCCAGACATAGACCGGGCTCTGCTGGCGCCTCGTGTACCAGCCGACCGAGACGCTCGAGGCAAGTCCGAGTTCCTCGACCAGGACCTTGTGCAGACCCGACCTCTCGCCTCGCCACAGCACGCCCGTCAGGACATCCATCGCCACGCTCTCCGGGTCTCCGATGCCCGGCCCGGGAAACGCCAAAGCTGCGAACGTTCTTCTGTAGTCAGACTTCCGGACGACGCGCACCGGCTCGTCGGGCCACTCGGGCGATCCGGCCGCCGGCTCGGGCGACGGCCTCTTCTCGAGCGACGCGAACCTCGATTCGATGGCATCGGCCGCCGCTGCTGCATCAACGTCGCCGACGAGCACGACGACCATGTTCTCTGCAACGTAATGTGCGACATGCCGCTCGGCCAGATCTTCGGCCGTGATGCCCGCGACCGTCGAGATCGTCCCTGCCGGATCACGCCCGTAGGGGTGGTCGGGCAGCATGTGCTCCATGCAGAGCCGGTACGCCTCCTCGATCGGTCCCTCGCCGCCGGGCGCGGGCTGCTTCGGAAAGCGCTCCCCGGCCTCGGCGAGCCGCTCGTCACTGAACACCGGCTTCGTCAGCCCCTCGTAGAGCACGTCGACGGCCGAATCCAGGTGGCGATTCTCGACGACGATCGAGAAGAGGGCGAAGTCATGCGAGGAGTACGTTCTCATTGTGCCGCCCAGCGACTCGATCGTCGCGCGGATCTCGCCCTCTCCATAACTCTCGGTCTCGTCGAAAACGGTGTGCGCGAGCAGGTAGGCGATGCCGGCTTCCTCGGGTTCCTCGAAGAGCGCCCCGTCGCCGACCCATGCCTGGAGTGCGATTACCGGGGTCGCCCTGTTCTCGCGGGTCACGATCGTCAGGCCGTTGTCCAGGACCCTCGAGACGGACGTCTCCCGAGGCTCCTCGCCGCAGCTTGTGAGCGCGGCCGGAAGCAGGCCTATCAGCAGGATGAAGAGGGCACGTTTCAGCATGTCGAATCCGGTCTCCGGTTGTCCGGGCCCGACGGGACCACCATCGGGAGATACTAGGGAACTGCCGAAACGTGCGTCAAGGCGTTTCGGTGCGACATGCGGGCCGATGACGGCTCCGGCCAAACGAACGCCCACCGAACACTCGAGGAACGGTGGGCGCCCTTGTTCCGCTCTGAAGCAACGCGCCGGCGTTCCGTTCGTTGGACGCCGGCACGCGTCCGTCAGTTGAGATACGATCTCAGCTCGTCGAGGGTCGGCGACTCCCGGAGCTTCCTGAGCGCTTCCTCCTTGATCTGGCGGATGCGCTCGCGGGTCAACCCCATCATCGTCCCGATCTCCTCGAGCGTCTTCTTCTTCTCTCCGGCCAGGCCGAAGTAGTGCCTGAGGATCTTCGCCTCGCGTGCAGTAAGCGCCTCGAGTGCCATGTCGACCTCGCGGTCGAGCGACTCGTAGTGTAGGCTCTGCAGCGCCGGATCCTCGGCGGGATCGGCGACCATGTCAATGAGATCGAGATCCTCGTCGCCGGCGATCGGCGCGTCGAGCGACAGGCTCGTGACGGAGAGCTTCTTGAGCTCCCTGATCTCCCTGACCTTCATCTTCATGGCCTTCGCGAGCTCGGCGTCGGTCGGCTCTCGGCCGTTCTCCTGCCTCATCCGCTCCAGCGTCCGCCACATCCTGCGGATCGCACCGGACTTGTTGAGCGGAAGGCGCATCGCGCCGCTCTGCTCGGCCATGCCCTTGAGGATCGCGTGTCTGATCCACCAGACCGCGTACGTGATGAACTTGCGGCCGCGGTTCGCATCGAACCGCTTGGCCGCCTCGATGAGTCCCAGGTTCCCCTGGTTGATCACATCCATGATGGGCGAACCCGTCTTCCGCGCGTAGCCCTTCGCCACGCTGACAACGAAACGGAGGTTCGCCTTGACAAGCTCATCCCTGGCGGCCTGGTCGCCCTTCAGGATGCGAAGACCGATCTCGTGCTCCTCCTCACGTGTGAGGAGCGGGGTCTGCGCGATCTCCTGGAGGTAGCTCTCCAGGCACTTGTCTTCCTCTGCCGGGCTTCCGTAGTACGTCATGCTCTCACCACCCCTCCCAGGGTTCCGTCTCTTCCGAGACCTCTGAGCGTATGAAGCAGGGGTGTTCTTCGTCGGGGCCTCCCCTTAAGGCCCTGTCCGGTCTCGGGTCCATCTCGCTCGACGGATCCCGTCTCATCCTCCTGCTATTCGGCTTCGGGGCGCACTGCAACGAAGTAGGTGTACTGGCCCCTCCGCACCATGAAGGCGACGGGTTTGGTCCGTCCCTCCATGTCTTCCATGATGCTCCTGTAGTCCTCGAGGTTCTCAACTTCTCTGTCGCCGACGCGCTGGATGACGTCACCGACCTGGATGCCGCCGTCGGCCGCAGGGCTCCCCGCTTCAACGCGGACGACCACCACGCCGTGCTCGGCCTCGACGCCGAGCTCACGAACCATCGGGTGACTGAGCCCCAGCACATCGATCCCGAACCACGCCTCTGGCTCCGGCTCGGCCTCCTCGACCTCGGCCACGTCCTGTCCGGGCCGCTCGTCGAGCCTCGCGGTCAGGCGCCTGCGTCGGCCGTCACGGATGACCGTCATGTCGGTCTTCTCTCCGGGCGCCACGCCGGCGACGACCATACGGAACTGGGAGACCGTCGAGATCTCGGAGCCGTCGAACTCGACGATGACGTCACCCGGCTCGAGCCCCGCCTCGTCCGCGGGCGTCCCATCCTCCACGGAGGCGATCAGAACGCCCTCAATGTCGTCGAGGCCCTGTGCCTCTGCCAGATCCTGCGTGATCTCCTGAGGGAAGACGCCGAGGTACCCGCGGACGACGCGTCCCTCCTGCATCAGCGACTCGGCGACCTGGTACGCCAGATCGATCGGGATGGCGAAGCCGATCCCGTTCGCAGACGGATTGATGGCCGAGTTCACGCCGATGACCTCGCCTCTTATGTTGACCAGCGGTCCGCCGCTGTTTCCGAAGTTGATCGACGCGTCCGTCTGGATGAAGTCCTGGTAGATCGGCGCCCCGCCGCGGATATTCAGGTCGGCGCGCCCGACGGCGCTGATGACACCGACCGTCACCGTGCCCTCGAGCTCCAGGGGGTTCCCGATCGCTATGGCCCAATCACCGACACGGATGGCATCCGAGTCGCCCAGACGGACGCTCGGGAGGTCGTCGCCCTCGATCCTGAGGACGGCGATGTCGGTGCTCGGGTCCTGACCCACGATCTCGGCATCGAACTCGCGGCCGTCGTCGAGCGCGACGACGACCTCGTCGGCGCCGTCGACGACGTGGTTGTTCGTCATGACGTATCCGCTGTCATCGAAGATGAAGCCCGAGGCCGACCCGGGGATCTCGTACTCCCGCTCGGTCCCCTCGTCGCCGAAGTAGTCGCGGTACATCCGCTCTCCGAAGAAGTCGCGGAACATGTCCTGGAATGGGTCGTTTCCTCTGGTGATCGTCCGCTTCGTATCGACGCTGACGACCGCCGGCAGAAGCTCCTCGGCCACCGAGACGAACGGACTCTCGCCGAGGGCGACGGGCGACACCGACAGCTCGGGCGTCCTGGAAGGACCGATGTCCTGCGCCGACGACTCCGGCGCCCAGTCGTAGTTCGCCGTGATCATGACCCCGAGAACGAGCCCTGCCACGATCAGGATCGCACCACCGGCTACCAAACTGGTCCAGCTTCTCATGTCGTCATCTCCTCCGATGTGGGTCATGAAGATCGCCGATCGACAGGCCCCCTATACAGGTTGTCCTCCCGGCAGGCCGGGAGGACCGGTGAGTGCCTGCCTTACTGATTCGACGGTCAGTCCGTGTCGTCCGTTGAATCCGCTGATTCCTCGAGGGCCTTCTGGTCGCGCTCTTCCTTCGCCCTCTCGATCTCCTCTTCCCATTCCGCGATCTTCTGCTGCAGCGTCCGGATCCGCTCGACGGCGTTTCTGATCTCCTCATCGCCCTCGAGCGTGTCCTCCTCGTGCGCCTCGTAGAGCTCGAAGGTCCTTGCGCCGATCCTGGTCATGGCGCGTGCGATGGCGCGATTGAGCCTCAGTATCTCGACACGGGCGCGGCCGATCTGCGTGACTTCCTCGGCCTTATCAGCGGCGTAGACGTAGCCGTCAACGATCGCGTTCTTCACATCATCCCAGAGCGATGCCATTCTGCAACCTCCGCAGACGGTTGACCTTGCTGCGACAGACGGTCGGGGGTATACTCCGTGACCGAGCGCCCCGGACCACCGAACTGGCGCTCATTTCTCGGAAGGTCCTGCCCGACGGCCTTTTGCAGCTCATATCTTGAGATGCAACTGTAGCGTTCCCGTTGCATTCGGTCAAGCCGTTTCGGGCTCCGGAGGAGGTCGCATGACAGCAGAACGGGACCACAGGACCGCAGGGGAGTGCGTGTGGTTCCTGGCCGATGCTCATCTTCTGCCGGAACCCGTGCCCGAGAACCCGGCGACCTTCGGAGGGCGCACCGGGGACCTCCTGTCGCTGCTTCCGGTCCTTTCTGAAAAGGCCTCACATCTCTATCTGGTCGGCGACATCTTCGACTTCTGGTTCGAGTACCTGGCGGGCCCGACGGCAGGACACAACGCGACGCTCGAAGCGATCCGTGCCGTTGCCGCGTCGGGCGTGTCGGTTCACTTCCTCGGCGGTAACCACGATTACTGGGCTGGTGAGGCGTTCGAACGGATGACGGGGGCCGTCGTGCACCGCGCCCCTGTTGATAGGACGCACTGCGGTCGCAGGCTATTCATAGCCCACGGCGACGGGCTGCCCGTCGGAGACCTGCGCTACAAGACGCTCAGAGCGGTGATCAGAAGCGCACCGGCCATCGCGGCCTTCCGCGCGCTTCCGCCCTCTCTGGGAGCCTCGATAGGACGGTGGGCGTCCGGCCTCTCGGAGATCACCGAGGACAGGATCGAGCGCGCGATGCCTCCGATGAAGGCGTTCCTCTTCGACAAGGTGAGCGGTCGCTACGACGCGGCGGTCGTCGGCCATCTCCACCGACCCGCCTGCTGGCGGGCGCCGGGCGGCGAGGCGGTTGTCGTCGGTGACTGGCAGGACACGAGGGCCGTTCTCAGGCTGGACGAGAACGGCTTCCGGCACTTCACGTGGCGTGAAGGTCGCCTGACCCCGCTCGAGCTCAGAGCGAACTGCCGGGGCGATGAGACGTCCGGATCAGAGAGCGAACCCCAGTGAGATGCGGTGCGTGTCGCCGAGGTCGGAGTAGAACGGCACGTACGCGTAGTCGACGCGGAAGTTCCTCACCTTCGCACCGAACCCCGCAGAGATGTTCTGGTTGTCCCACCCGCTTCTGTAGCCCGCTCTGAGGGCGATGAGGTCGTTGTACTCGTACTCGATACCGGCGTGGAGCTTCGTGTCTCCGTCGACCGGGATCACCGCGTCGGCGACCACGAGAACGGTACCGTTCAGAGCCTCGACGGGTGTCGAATAGGCCGCCCCGACCCTGCCGAGGACCGGCAAGTCGAACTCGTCCTCGACGTACTTCATCTGGGCGCCGAGGTTGTGCACGGAGACACCGAGAGCGAGCCCGCTCAGGGCGGGCAACCGGTACTGCGCGCCGGCATCGAAGGCGATGCCGCTCGCGCTCTCGTCGTCGATCTCCGAGTGGAGGTACTTGGCCGAAGCTCCGACGTCCAGGTCGTCGGTCAGCCTCCGCGCGTATGTTCCCGTCAGGGCCATATCGAAGACCCCGAAGTCGCCGAGGGGCTCGCTCGTCGGGCCCTCCCGCCGCTCAAGGTCGTTGACGTAGAGACCGACCACGCCCAGTCCGAAGGCCTGACGCCCGTCGGACTTCACGGCGCCCGCGTACTCATACCGGATCCCCTCGAACCACTCGCTGTGCATGAGGAGGACGTCGATGTTCTCGACCGACACCGAGCCGGCGGGATTCCAGTAGATCGAGGAGGCGTCCCCTCCGACGGCCGCATGGGCGTCGCCCATGCCTATGGCGCGCGCCCCGACGCCGAGCTTGAGGAACGCGAGACCGGTCGTTCCGTCCTCAGCGTGCGCGGTGCCCGCCGCGATGACGATGAGGGCCGCCAGCACAAGAGCCGTGCGCTTCATCGGTACCTCCAGATGCCACGATGTCGCCGTCGAACGAAGATGAAAGAGCGCGGCGGTCGCGGCTCGCCCTCCACCGTTTCCGCCTCGCCTGTCATGTGACGTCACTAGGATGGAGTTTACTCAACGGCGCAGGGCTGCGCAAGGAGGTTGTGCTGATGGCGGCCGCTGCGGGCCACGAGCCCGGCCGCGGGTCACCCGGATACACCCGACGGACAGCGATTCGGCGAGTGCCGGGACGAGGAAAGCCCTGCCCCTTTTCAGAACTCCCTCGCCCGGCCTCACCGCGTCCCGCGCAGGGCGCAAGCGCTCGCCCCCCTTCCATAACAACCCCCGTGCCAGGTCGCGCGTGAGCGCGTCCGAACCTGGTGATCGTGTCCGAAGGTCCTACGGGCTGGGCCGGAGCAGCCCGCAGCCGACGAGGGAACCGGCGTGGGGTGAACTTCTCCCGCCGTGAGGTGTCAACTCCGTGGACAACCGCGTGAATGTCGGAGACAGTTCCCGCGACGCCGTGACGCCGACTGGTCCACGCGCTGGTGGCGTATCAACGAAGAGGCGTGAGGCAGCTCTCGTTGACGCCCCGGCGTCCATGTGAGATACTGTGCATAGGAGGATTTCCCCCCCTCCCACGGTCACTCTCCCGGAGGATACCGTCATGAGACGTCTGTTTGTCCTGCTGGCGATCGCGGGATTGCTCTTCGGCTGCAAGAGCACGACCACGGGCCCCGACGAGGCCGAGGACACCTATACGCTCAGGGACTCCCCCGCGAATGCGCTCGTCAAGCTCAATGAGGCCTATGAGGCGATGGACACCGACGCGTACCTCGACTGCCTCGCTGAGGACTTCGCGTTCCATCTGGCCCAGGTCGACATCGACAACGACGCGTCCCTCCCCGAGTACTGGGGCAGGACGACCGAGCAGACGATCCACCAGAGGATGTTCGGCGACGAGGAGGTGAGCGACCCCTCCCTCGAGGTCGAGCAGATCACCCTGACGCTGACGACCATCACCTGGGGACATGATGTCGGCGCGGACCCGGGTGATCCCATGGACGACCGCTGGACGTATCGTGTCGACACCGACCTCATGGTCTACTTCCCCAACTCGCTCAACCGCCGGGCGGACGCCGTCGTCGAGTTCGTGCTCCGCATCGACCAGGATGATACGGGCCCCGACGGCGAGACGCTCTACGAGATCGTCCGCTGGGAGGACCTGGCCGCCAGTTCAGGGCGCACTGAGGAAACCACGTGGGGCACGCTCAAGGCCATGTACCGCTGAGTGGAGG
>WJMD01000085.1 GCA_014728125.1 Candidatus Effluviviaceae Genus V sp. | reverse complement strand
TTCTTCATCATCTCGTCACGGAACGAGGTCGTCCTGACGTACCACGACTCGCGGGCGTAGTAGACGAGCGGCGCGTCGCACCGCCAGCAGAACGGATACGTGTGGACGATCGACGCCGCCTTGTAGAGAAGGCCACGCTCCCTGAGGTCTCCGATGATGAGCGGGTCGGCCTCCTTGATGAACATGCCGGCCCATGGCGCAACCTCGTCGGTGAAGCGGCCGGCGCCGTCGACCGGCTGGACGAACGGAAGGTCCTCGCGCTTCCCGAGGTTCGCGTCCTCCTCGCCGAAGGCGGGAGCGATGTGGACGATTCCCGTGCCGTCCTCGAGCGTAACGAAGTCGGCGGACACGACCCGGTGCCCGGGCGTCTCCAGCGGGACGAACGAGAAGAGAGGTTCGTACTCCGTACCGAGGAGTTCGGAACCCTTCATGCGGCTCTCGACCTCGTACTCCGCGTCGAGGACGTTCAGGAGCGCCTCGGCGAGGATGAGCGTCTCCTCCCCGACCTTCGCCCGGACGTACGCCTCCTCCGGTGCGACGGCCAGGGCGACGTTCGAGATGAGGGTCCACGGCGTCGTCGTCCACACGAGGAACGACGTCGCCTCTTCGCCCTTGACCCGCATGCGGACGAAGACCGACGGGTCCTCAGCGTCCCGGTAGCCCTGCGCGACCTCGTGACTCGAGAGCGGGGTTCCGCATCTGGGGCAGTACGGCAGGATCTTGTGCCCCTTGTAGATGAGGTCCTTCCGCCAGAGGGTCGCCAGGATGTGCCAGACGGATTCGATGTACTCGTTCGTGCAGGTGACGTAGGCCGACGGCAGGTCGATCCAGTAGCCCATCCTGCGCGTCAGCGCGTCCCACTCGCCCTTGTACTTGAAGACGCTGTCGCGGCACTTCGCGATGAACTCGGCGACACCGTAGCGCTCGATGTCCTCCTTGCTCTCGAGGTCGAGTTCCTTCTCAACCTCGATCTCAACGGGGAGACCGTGCGTGTCCCACCCGGCTTTCCGATCGACACGGAATCCGCGCATCGTCTTGTAGCGGCAGACGATGTCCTTGATCGTCCTGGCCAGCACGTGGTGGGCGCCCGGATGGCCGTTGGCCGTGGGCGGCCCCTCGAAGAAGACGAACGGCGGCGCGTCGGCGCGCTCGGAGACGCTCTTCTCGAACGTGCCCTCACGCTCCCACCGGTCGAGAACCTCGTCCTCGATGGCGGGGAGCCTCTGCCCCTTGTCGAACTCGCGGAATGACATCGTGTCTCTCGGCTCCGAAGTCGGCGCGCCTGCGTCTCGGCGCGGCAGCTCTACATACCCTCGACCATGCGCTTGACGAGCGTCGTCAGCTTCGGCGCGGCCTTGTTCGCGATCTTGAGGATCTCCTCGTGGCTCGCCGGGCCCAGCGCGTCCGCCAGGCAGACGTCGGTGATCACGGCGAAGCCGGCGACCCGCATGCCCGCGTGGATCGCGGCAATGTTCTCGGCGACCATCGACATACTGACGACGTCGCCACCGATCATCCGCAGGAAGCGGTACTCGGCGGCGGTCTCGAGGTTCGGGCCGGCGACGCCGACGAAGACGCCCTTCCGGACGACGATCCGCTCCTCGAGGGCGATCTTCTCGGCCATCGCCACGTACTTCCGGTCCCACGGCTCGGACATGTCGGGGAATCTCGTCCCCAGTCGCTCGTCGTTCGGGCCGATGAGCGGGTTGTCGCCGGTCAGGTTGATGTGATCGACGATGGCGACGATGTCGCCCTTGTCGTGGAGCGGGTTCATGCCGCCCGCGGCGCACGTCAGGACCAGCTTCTTCGCACCGAGCGCGCGGAGGACGCGGACCGGGAAGGTCACCTCCTCCATCGAGTAGCCCTCGTAGTAGTGCACGCGGCCGTTCATGAGAGCGACCCGCTTGTCACCGAGGGTCCCGAGCACGAGCTCGCCGGCGTGCCCTTTCACGCCCGACTGAGGGAAGTGCGGGATGTCGCCGAACGGGATGCGTGCCTCCTCCTTCATGTGCTTCGAGAGCTTCCCCAGCCCGCTCCCGAGGACGACGGCGACCTGCGGCTTGAATCCGGTCTGCTTCCTGATGAACCCCTTCGCTTCCCTGATGCGGTCGTAGAGCGGAAGCTCGTTCGGCATGTCGATCCTCCTGTTCAGTTGTCCGGGCCGCGCCTTACGACAGACGCGCCGCGAGGTCGTACAGCGAGCGCACAAGGAACCGCTGCACGAAGTAGATGATGAAGAACAGCACGATGGGCGTGAGATCGAACCCGCCCTGCACGAGGAACGGGAACGCACGCCGCAGTCGGTTGAGTACCGGATACGTGACCATGCGCAGGAACATCACGAACGGGTGTCGCGACGCCGGCGCGAACCATGAGATCACTACAACCGCGAAGAGCGCGATCATGTAGAGCAGGAGCAGAATGTCGAGGATCGTCGCCAGCGCGGCCACGAAGTTGGCAAGCACGAACATGCCTCCTCTTCACCTCCCGACTACCGTCGTCCTCTTGAGACGGGGCGCCCGGACGGGCGGCCCTACTGCCTCTCCCCGAAGATGGCGCGGCCGACGCGGATGATGGTCGCGCCTTCCTCGATAGCTACCTCGAAGTCGTTCGTCATTCCCATCGACAGATGGTCCATTCTGACGCCGGGGATGACGGCCTCCTCGACCGCGTCACGGATGCCGCGGAGCGTCCGAAACGAGGGCCTGACGTCGTCCGGGTCGGCCTCGAAGGCGCCGACCGTCATCAGTCCCAGGATCCGGAGGCCCTTGAGGTCCGCCATCTCGCCGATGCTGTCGACCGCCTCGTCCGGGTGGAACCCGTACTTCGACTCCTCACCGGAGGTGTTGACCTCTATGAGGACATCCACCGTACGGTCGGCCGCCGACGCGCGCTTCGATATCTCGCGGGCCAGCCTCGGGCTGTCGACCGACTCGATCATATCGAAGAGCTCGAGCGCCCTGGGCACCTTATTGCGCTGCAGGTGTCCGACCATGTGACGCTCGGCCGCCGGAAGGTCTACGAACTTGCGCTCGGCCTCCTGGATGCGGTTCTCCCCGATGGCCGTCACCCCGGACTCGATGCACTCAATGATGCGCGGGGGCTCGACCGTCTTGGTCACCGCGACGAGAAGCACATCGGAAGGGTCCCGAAGAGCCCTGTCCGCCGCGGCCGCTATGCGTTCCCTGACCTGGAGGACGTTCTCGCGGACACTCATGTCACGTCATCTCCCGTTCGGTACGAACCATTGAGTATAGTATCCGGCTCTTCGAGAGGCAATGCAAAAGCCCGCGGCCGGGCACGCCGCGGGCTTCGTTCGCTATAGCAGACAAGCACAGGCTTGGTCCGTCACCGTACCTTCTGCGATGGCTCCGGCACGGGCTCAGGGGCGCTCTCCGACTCCCCGTTCTCCGCCGACTCCTGCGCCTCGAGCGGTGAGAAGCACCGGCGGCACCGCGCCTCGTAGACCTCGTCGGCCCCGACGACGACCCGCTCGTCGGAGGCGATAATCCTCTGCGTCCGGTTGGCCGGGCGGCCGCAGCGCATGCAGACGGCCAGCGTCTTCGTTATGTACTCGGCCACCGCGAGAAGTTGCGGCATGGGCTCGAAGGGGCGCCCGAGGTAGTCCTGGTCGAGGCCGGCGACGATAACGCGCCTGCCGGTATCGGCGAGCTCCTCGCAGACGGCGACAAGGTCCCCGTCGAAGAACTGGGCCTCGTCGATGCCGACGACCTCGACCGCGTCGTCGACGCGCGCGAGGATCTCCGATGCCTTCGCGATCCTCACGGACTCGATGCGTCGCTCGTCGTGCGAGACGATGTCGTCCTCGTCGTACCGATCGTCGATCGATGGCTTGAAGGCGACGACCTCCTGCCGGGCGATCTTCGCTCGGCGCAGTCTTCTGATGAGCTCCTCGCTCTTACCCGAAAACATGCTGCCGCAGATGACCTCGATCCACCCGACACCGCTGTGCTCTCTCATTCTCATCGCTCCATTGTGACGTTCGGGCCGCGCCCGCCGTCTAGACAAGTTCGTCTGCGTCCTCGACGGGGTGGGGATACTCGAGGGCCCTCTCCTCGCCGCGCAGCACGCGCAGGGCGCCCTCGGCGAGCGCCCGCATCTCGTCGCCGCCGGGTACCAGGATGAACCCGCCGATGAACCCGACGTGCCCGCGAAGCATGTCGACAACGTAGTCAGAGCGCGCGAGTCCCCCGGTCAGCACGATCGCGTCGACCGTTCCTCCGAGGACCGCCGCCATCCCGCCGATCTCCTTGGCGATCTGGTAGACCATCGCGTCGTAGACGCGCTTCGCCTTCGCGTCGCCGCCGACGGCGCGGGTCTCCACCTCGAGTGCGTCGTTCGTCCCCAGATAGCCGACGAGCCCGCCCTTGCCGACCAGTTTCCTTCTGACCTCGTCCTTCGTATGCTCGCCCGAGAAGCACATCTCGACGAGCTCGAGCGTGGGGACCGCGCCCGCCCGCTCGGGCGTGAACGGTCCGGCCGAGAGCGCGTTCGAGACGTCGACCATCCGTCCGCCCTGAAGCGCACAGACACTCGTCCCGCCGCCCATGTGGCAGACGATGAGGTTCGTGTCCGCCAGCGGCTTTCCGAGTTCGGACGCAGCGACGCGGGCGGTGGCCTTGACGTTCAGCGCGTGGACGATACTCTTCCGCGGGATCTCGGGGACGCCGGAGAGGCGCGCCGGCGGACTGAGCTCGTCGACGACGACAGGGTCGACGACGAAGCAGGGAACTCCCGCCCGTTCTGCGATGGTGTGCGCCATGTGAGCGGCCAGGTTCGAGGCGTGCTCTCCCTGGAGACCGACCCGAAGGTCCTCGAGCATCTGCTCGTTGATCCGGTAGGTCCCCGAGACTATCGACTGCATGAGCCCGCCGCGGCCGACGACGGCCGCGAGCGACGAGACGTCGATCGCCCGATCCGAGAGGAACTTGTCGACCAGGGCCGAACGGTACTCCAGCTGGTCGATGATCCTCCTGAACTGGGACAGCTCCTGGCGCGAGTGGCTGATCGACTCGTCGAAGAGACAGGTCCCGTCCTCGTACAGCGCGAGCTTCGTGGACGTCGAGCCGGGATTGAGGACGAGGATGCGGTTCGGCGTGCTGGCGGTCATGCGGTCTCCCTGGAGCGTTGTCGTGTCCCGGTGCGAGATGCTCCGCGGCCGGTCGTTGTCAGGCGATCTCCTCGAAGACGTAGCGCCCCTTCTTCACCTCCACCACCCGGCCGACGGCGCCGTCCGGATCGTGGTCCAGGACCAGGATGGAGCCCTTCTCGGCGGCGTCGGCCAGCACCTCGAGCTTCCTCTCGACGACCTCCAGCGGATAGAGGTCGACGCTCGCGACGTACGGGGCCTTGAAGTGATGACGGCTGGGGATGAGGTCGGCCGGGTAGACGACGTCGCGCTCATCGGTCTCGACCCGGACCATCATGTGCCCGGCCGTGTGCCCACCGGTCCGCTCCATGACGATGTGCCTGCCGACCCTGTGACGGTCGCCCACGAGTTCGACGGCACCCGCCTTCTCGAGCGGCAGGAAATCCTCCGCCCGGTAGCCTGCCGCGCTCATGGCGTTCGGGTTCGCCGCGTCCACCCACTCGCGCTCGTGCACGAGATAGCGGGCCTTGGGGAACATCGGAACGAGACGGTCGCCGTCCCTCCGCGTCGCCCCTCCGGCATGGTCTGCGTGCAGGTGGGTCAGCACAACCACGTCCACGTCGGCCGGGGCGATGCCCCGGGCCCCGAGCGCCTCGTCGACGGCGGGCGACGGCGCTGGTCCGTACATCCTCCGCTCGATCTCGGAGAACCGCCTGCCGAACCCCGTGTCGACGAGCACCGTTTCGTCCGGCGTCCGGACCAGCAGAAGCCACAGGGACAGCGTCAGCCTGTTCCGGTCGTCGGCCGGAAGGAGCTCGTTCCAGATGACCTTCGGCACGACGCCGAACATGCCGCCCCCGTCGAAGAGGAAGCGGCCGGCGTCGACGACATCCACATCGACGGACCCGAGCTTCATCGCGGACTGCTCCCCTCCGCCGCGCTGCGCATCTGCGATGGACGGCGGACCAGAGACTCAGGAGGCGCGCCGTGACCGCCGCGCGGGGCCGCGGGAGGCGCGCTTCCGGGAAGGGGATTGCACGCTGCATGGTATCACGGGCCGTCGAGCACGGTCAAGCCGACCGCGCGAGGAGCCGCCTACCGAGCGTGTCGAACGCGACCGCCAGGAGCAGCGCCAGCCCGGCGAAGTGCGCAAGCCACGACGGCAGTCCGAGTACGAGCGACGGGACCTCCCCGAAGCGCCACCAGTCGATCGACGCCGCCAGGACACCGGCGAAGAGCAGCGCCCAGAGACACGTCTCGCGGCGAGGAAGGCCGAGCGACGCGAGCCCCATCCACTCGGCCCCCGCACCGGTGCGCGGCCGCGAGACAACAGACCCCAGGATGAGCACGACGGCGGCGACGGCGACGGCGGGAAGCGCCGGCAGGAGGCCGGTGTCCGGCACGAGGCCGAAGTGTGAGAGCGCAACCCAGCTCTCCCCCGCCACGATCGACGCGATCGCTCCGGCCGCGGTCGCCCGTTTCCACCAGAGCGCCGCAACGACGGCGGGAAGCAGCACGGCGAGACCGCTGAAGGCCTCCGTCGCGATACCGAGGATCGTCGCCGGAGGCCTCAGGGACAGCAGGTAGCCGACGATCGCGAGCCCTGCCAGGGAGAGACGAGTCGGGAGCAAGCGCGCGCGGCGACGCGGCTCATCTCCGTCGGGGCCGTGCCCGACCCCGCGTCGCCGGATCCCGAGAAGGTCGCGCTCAACGATCGAGCCGAGCGTCAGGAGCTGCGAGTCCATGGTCGACATGATCGCGGCCACGAGCCCGGCGCTCACGAGGCCCGCCAGCCAGTCGCCTCCGAACCGTTCGACGACCATCGGCAGGATGCGGTCGGTCTCGCTGCCCTCGAGGCCCGACACGTGAAGGCGTCCCAGCACGCCGATGGCCACGGGAAGGAAGAAGAGCACCGTCGTTATGAACGGATAGGCGACGGCGGTCCGAACGAGCGCCCGCTCGTTGCGCGCCGCGTAGAAGCGCTGGAAGAGCTGCGGGAACATCGGGTCGGCCAGGAGCCAGAGCAGCATGTAGCTCCCCCAGATGCCGAGGGCCATTCCTCCCCCGGCCCCCGGCCGCATGAAGTGCTCGGGCGAGCGCTCGAAGAGCTCCGTGAGTCCCGTCTCCATCCCGCCGGACGCTCTCGCGACGGCGAAGAGCGAGAGTGTGAGCGCCGCGAACATGAGCACGCCCTGCAGCACATCGGTCCACGCAACGGAGCGCACGCCCCCGACGAGGCAGTAGGTCACCACGAGAGCCGTCACAAGCGCGGCGCCCGCCGCATGAGGGACGCCGAGCGTGCTCTCGAGCGCGTACCCGGCCGCGAGAGGCTGAATCGCGAGATACGGCAACGTGAAGACGGCCATGGCGACGCCGAACACGACGCCCAGAGGTCGCGAATCGAACCGTGTCGAGAGTAGCTCGGGGGGCGTGACGAGACCGTACCGCTTCCCGAGTCGCCAGATCGGGAGACCGACCAGCAGGAAGGAGAGCGCCATGAATGCGGTCCCGAACCCCATGATGGGGTAGAACGCGAACCCGAGCCGGTAGCCCGCCCCGGCGAAGCCGACGACCGTGAAGGCGCTGAAGTTCGTGGCCGCCATCGTCGCGACAAGAACGACAGGCCCGAACGTCCGCCCGGCCAGGAAGAAGTCGACCGGCCCCTTGAGCCGTCCCCGCCGGGCCGTCAGGCCGACGGCCACGACCGCGCCCAGATACAGAATGATGATGACGAGCTTCGCGGACAGAACGCACCCCCTGCGGAACGCGCCCGCTCAGGAAGCGGGATGACCACGGGTTTTGAGAGGATGGGGATTCTACGGGGTCCGGGGACCGGGCCGCAACAGAAGAAGGGCTCCGACCGCTCGGCCGGAGCCCTTGTGAGATGATGTATATGGTGGAGGCGGCGGGAGTTGAACCCGCGTCCGGACACGGCTCCACGCGGACATCTACATGCGTAGCCCGATGTTTGGTTCTCGTCCAGAAGGACTCCAACGGGCTGGATTCCAACCGGACCAGCCGCCGTAGAATTTCGCCTCACCGCCCGGCGGCGGTGCGGATGAGACTAGCCCGTGTATATGACGCTCCATCCCGACCCCACGGGCGAAATCGGGTGGAGCGCGTCTGCCTTAGTTAGCAGACGTATGCCGGCTGATAATCGGCAGTTGGAAAAGTCCCCGTTTGTTTTACGAGCCAACGGGACCTCGGCATGCCATCCGCGCTTCTCTCGCATCCGTCGAAACCGGATCGCCCCCATATGCGCTTGTCAATGATCGGCCAGGCGCCCGCAAGAAGGCACCTACTCACATCATCCAACATACAGGCAGGAACGAACTCAGTCAAGGAGCCTGACCGGACCTCAGAGTCGCTACGACTCGGGCCTCTCCCGGCAGTGAAACTCCCGAACGCACCATCGAAAGGCCTGCGTCTGAAGAGGACCTCCCCGATGCACGGCCAGAGACCCTACCCCGGTAGGAGCGCTTCCCACAACGTGTTACCGGTCTGCAGGATGTGGGCCGGTGTCGCCGTGATCGGGTCGATCAGCAGGACGACATCGATCGCTGCAAGAAAGACGAGCACCCACACGAGCTGACGTCTGGTCCCAAGCCCGGCAAGCACGAACACGAAGAAGGGAAGGAACAGCAAATAGCGATACGTGAGCCCGCGTTCGAATATGACCTGATATGGCAGAGTGAGCAGCAGCACGATGAAGGAAAGCCGGAGCAGGTCGCTCCGGAGCCGAGGCGCCACGAGCACGGTCGCAATCAGAATGAAGAGCAAGCCGACACTCAGAAAATCCATGCGCGTTAGCAGCATGACCTCCGGGCGCCGCCTGCTGCGGTTCTCATCGAGGTCGCGCGGCTCCTCGAGCTTGGCTTCAACACTGAAGGCAGCCACGTCCTCGCCGCGAGGGTCGAACGCGCGCTGCGTCATCGGCGTCAGCACCTCCCTCGCATACGACAAGGGATTCGCGAAGGGAAGCAACGCGAAGAATGCGAGCAACAGGAAGAGTGCGCCACGCTTCGCCCACAGCCCGATCTCTCGGAGCAGGACCTGCCGACCGCCGGACCGCCAGATACAGAAGAGACGGTGTGCTAGGACCAGAGCCAGGGACGGCACCAGTAGCAACGCCGTGTTCTTCGATGCGAGTGCCAGACCGTACGCGAGCCCTCCCAACAAGTAGTGCGAACGAGCCAGCGACCAGACCGTCAGAACGAGGAATGGGATCATTATGGCGTCATGATGGATGTTTGGGAAGTAGCGGATCGTCGCGGGGAAGAGTGCGAAGAGCGCCGCACCGAGGAGGGCTCTCTCCTCGCCAAACCGCCTGTGCAGAAGGTCATAGACAAGCAGCAGTGACACGAGCCCGGCCAGGAAATGCGACATTCGCGTCAGGATGAAGATGGGATGGTAGTTCCTCCCGAACTGCAGCTCGAGCAGGGACGGCTCTCCACGTCCTATGAGCTCGACAAGAAGAAGAGGAGGGATCGTGGCGACGGCAGGCAGGAGCGGTTTTCCTGCCCCGTGGTAGTACCACCGGTTTGGTTCAGGCACGACCATCCAGTCAGCGTAGCGATCGAGGGTCGCCTCGTCACTCTCGGTCGCGCCTGACGTGATCTCGTATCCGAACTCCTGCTCCTCCTCCTGGAAGAGATCGAGGTGCCGCTCCTCGATGATCGGAGAGAACATCGGCCGATAGTACCAGTACATGAAGTAGGCCCGGGCCATGACGCCCAAGGCCGCCCGGATGTCGCCCCGTGAAAGATAGGCCCTGGTGTAGTCGCCACCGAGGAGCTGGTAGGGTTCTCGCACGAACGCTCTCTCGTCACCGGAGAGGTTCATGGAACCGAAGAGTCCGGCACACAGAATGTAGGCTGCGCACACGGCCATCAGCCGCCGGGAAACTCTCACGGAGGCCTCCAATCAAGCGAAGTCGGTGCAGCCGGCCAGTGCAACAGTTGCCACGACGACTCTTCAGCTTGCGAAGGAGAAGGTGTTGTCGGGAGTCTCATCGGAAGCACCAAACCACCAACGCCATCGCTAGGGCTGGGGCCGCTACTCCCCCGCCTCTCTCTCGACGGCGCTGAAGTACTGATAGAGGACGCCGTCCCGCTCCACCGTCCGCGAGAAGGCTGCCTCGATCTCGTCGGGGTTCGTCCTGGCTGGATCGTACTCGATGACGGCCTCGTTGGTCCGGGCGTACGTGGTGACGCCGATGACCCCCGGGACATCCTCGATCATGTTCGCGAAGCCTGCCGACTTGCCGCGACAGCTCACGTCCTCGACCACGAAGCGCACCGTCGCAACCTCACCGGTGGGCTCAGCGAAGCGGTGTTCCAGGGTCGGGACGCGATACGCGTTCGTCGTGGCGAAGGCGACGACGATGAGCGTAACGATGAGGATGGGAATCCAGACGACCTTCGGCATGGTCCTCACCTCACTTCCCATACCATGAGAGCTCGAGCGCCTTCAGCCTGCAAGCGTTGGCGCACTCCAGGCAGTTCGTGCAGTTCCTGGCTGTGACCTGGTCCATCTCGCTCACCGGGATGCGGTGCGGACAGACGTCGTCGCAGTCGCCGCAGTCGTTGCAGCGGTCCTTGTTCCTCCGGAGCCTCAGCGCGCCGCACCGGCCGAACGGATCGAGCACGGCCCCGAGGGGACAGAAGTAGCGACACCAGAAGAACGGTGTGAAGAACGCCGCCGCCAGGAACCCGGCCGCGACCCAGATGCTCCACGGCATGGTCCCGTGACCGTTCCAGGAGAAGATGATGTAGTAGGGATCGTACGCCCGAAAGCCGAGGTCGCCCTGCCAGACAGTCCAGGTCAACGTGAGAACGGCCGCCAGCACGCCGTATCTCAGGAAGACCGCATAACGGTCGATCGACGTCGGCAGATGCAGCCACCGACCCCAGCGCGTGCGGCCGGCGCGACCGATCCACTCCTGAAGCGTCCCCAGCGGACAGATCCAGCTGCAGAACGACTTCTTCGCCGCGAGCCCCAGCGCAAGTGTCGACACGAGGAGCGCCACGTTCAGCTCGGTCAGTCGGCAGTTGTAGATATTGTGACGAGCGAGCGGGTAGAGGGCCGCCAGTCCGCCGAACGGGCAGTACGTCTCGCAGTCGTGCGGCGTGTCGCCCAGGAGCCCCCGGACGAGCAGTGTGACCACGCCGGCAAGGAACACAAGCTGCACTAAGGTACGAAGCGTTTTCACGACACTTCTCTCCACATGTCCTCGAGCGATCGACGCAGCGGGACCTTGGGCTGCCAGCCCAGCTCGCGCCTCGCCTCTGTGATGTCGGCCCTGACGACCGGCACGTCGACCGGTCGGAGCCTCGACTCGTCAACCTCGATCCTCGCCTCGACTCCCGCGACGTCAAGGACCTCACGGATGATCTCGTCCACCGAGACGTCCGTCCCGGAAGCGACGTTGTAAGCGGTTCCCGCCGTTCCCTTCTCCAGCATCAGATCGAACGCCGCAACAGCGTCTCGGACATCGACGAAGTCGCGGCGGGCGCTCGTCAGACCGACGCGGATGCGGTCGGTGTCTCCGTCGGCCACGGATTTGACCTGACGCACGAACGTCATGGGCACGAGGTGCTCAGGCTGGCCCGGTCCCAGCATATTGAACGCCCGGGCGCGCACGATACTGAGACCTTTCGCGTAGCCCGCCGCGATCGCCAGGTACTCCTGGGCGACCTTGCTGACGGCGTAGGCCGTAACCGGCCTGAACGGTTGCTTCTCCGTGATAGGCAGCTCGTCGACGCCGATACGGCCGTACATGGCCGCCGAGGCGACCTGCACGATGCGGAGGTTCGGAAGCTCAGCCGACGCGAGCGCCTCGTAGAGCCGGTCGGTGCCGAGGACATTGACCGACAGAAGGGCCTCGAGGTCGTGTCCCGCGATGAGACTGGCCAGATGGAGAACCCTCGTCGGCCGACAGGCCTTCACGAGAGCCTTCATAGCGTCGCCGTCCCGCAGATCGAGCTGCCGGTAGCGCTCCGGCGCATAGTCGTCCGTGCGCGGCCGGTCGCTCGTTCCCCAGACCTCCACGTCAGGACGACGTTCGCGCCAGTGCGCCGCCGCGCATCTGCCGACGAAACCTGTCGCGCCCGTGATGAGAAGACGCTCCGTCACTCGTGAGACTCCGCGGAAGATGTCACGAGAGGACCTGCTCGATGAGACCGTCGACGTCCCTGTTCGCCTGATCGTAATCGTCCGGCCGACCGATATCCAGCCAGTAGCCGTCGTGCGGATAGGCCCTCACGTCCAGCCCGCGTTCCACGCTGCCGATCATCAGTTCGTCGAAGCCGAACGGCTTCCCCTCGGGCACCATCTCCAGGATCTGCCTCGAGAAGGCGTAGATGCCCATACTCACACTGAAATGCTCGACGGGTTTCTCGACGAAGCCCGTCACGCGCCGATCCGCATCGTACTGAAGCACACCGAAGTCGATCTTCACGTCCCGCTCGTACGTCGCGACCGTGCCGACCGCGCCGCTCTCGACGTGCGAAGCGAAGAGCTTCGCCATGTCGAGATCGGTGAGGAGGTCGCCGTTCATCACGAGGAAGTACTCGGGCAGGTCCGGGATGAGCTTCAGGGGCCCGATGGTGTTGAGCGGCTCGTCCTCGATGGAGTAGTCGATCGAGAGACCCCACTTCGCGCCGTCGCCGAAGTAGGCCATGATGAGCTGGGCCATGTGCCCCACGGCGACCGTCACGCGGTCGCACCCGTACGACGCCAGCTGCCTGAGCAGCAGCTCCATGATCGGGATGTCACCGACGGGAACGAGCGGCTTGGGAATCGTCGTCGTGAAGGGACGGAGGCGCGTTCCCCTGCCTCCGGCCAGCAGGACTGCTCGCATGTAGTCCTCCCTGCTTCGCTGGTCGAACGGTCCGATCAGACCGTGTACTCGTCAGGACGATAAAGGTCCATGTGCTCGCGGATGAAGTCGACGGTGCGGGCCAGGCCCTCCTCGAGGGACACGGCCGGCTCCCAGCCGAGGATCTCCTTCGCCCTGGCGTTGCCGCAGACCAGTTCCATGACCTCGCTTCTGTCGGGACGCACCCGTTCGTCGACCGACTCGATGCGGGCGTCCGGGTTGACCATCTCGACGAGCATCTCAGCCAGCTCGCCGATGGTGACGGCGCTGCCCCGGCCGACGTTCGTCACCTCGCCCAGCGCCTCGTCGCACTCCGCCACGGCCATGAACCCTCGCGCCGTATCCTCGACGTACGTCAGGTCGCGCTTCGGGGTCAGCGACCCCAGGCGCACGACGTCGTCTCCGGAGAGAAGCTGAGTGATGATGGTCGGTATGACAGCGCGTGCCGACTGTCGCGGACCGAACGTGTTGAACGGTCTGATCGTCGCCACCGGCGTCCCGAAGCTCCGGTGGTAGCTCTCGGCCAGCTTGTCGGCACCGATCTTCGTCGCGCTGTAGGGCGACTGTCCCTGGAGCGGGTGCTTTTCGTCGATCGGCACGTAGAGTGCCGTCCCGTACGCCTCGCTCGTGGAGGTGTGGACCATGCGGGGAACGTCGTTCCGGCGCACCGCCTCGAGGACGTTCAGCGTCCCGCTGACGTTCGTGGCGACGTAACTGCGGGGCGCGACATAGCTGTAGGGAATGCCGATGAGCGCGGCCAGGTGGAAGACGCAGTCGGTCCCCCGGACGGCCTCGTCGACAGAGCCCGCATCCTCGACGTTCCCCATGACCACCTCGACGCGGGCCATCTGTTCGTCCGCGAGAAACTCGAGGTTACCCCGGTCGTTCCTGCTGTTGTAGTGGATGAACGCCCTGACGCTCGCTCCGTCGTCCGCGAGAAGGCCCGTCAGGTGGCTTCCGATGAAACCGCCCGCGCCGGTCACCAGGACGTGCTTTCCGCTCCAGGACATCGTCTCTCCCTTGCTCGGGCCGTCGGCGGTCCGGTTGTCAGGCCGCTCCCCGAGTGGCGCCGTCCACGACGCTTCGGTAGACTTCGAGCAGCGCCTCGAGGTTCCTCTCGCCCTCTTCCCGGGCCAGTCTCGCGTCGGCGGTCCCACGGTCGAACGCGTGCTCGAGCTTCGAAGCCATGTCGTCGACGTCACCCTTACGATACTCGATGACCCCCTCGGGCCGGAAGGCCGTATCGCTCGCGACCGTCGGCAGGCCGGTCGCGAGCGCCTCGCGGACCGACATGGAGTCCCCGTCGACGAGCGTGCTCCGCAGGAAGACGTCCGACCGACCGAGAAGGGTCGTGAAGTCGGGCAGCCCTCTCGTCACGAACACGTTGCTCTCGAGGTCCTCCTCCTCGATCGCACGGACGATCTCGGCCTCGTGCTCATCGGTGCCGTAGCGCGTGAGCACCATGACGAACCCCACGTCCGGGCGCCTCTCCCGCACGTCCGAGATGGCCCGCACCGCACCCGTCAGTCCGTACTCCGGGGCCGCCGCGCCCGTCGTGCTGACAACGGGGGAATGCCGTTCGACGAACGTCTCGACATCCTCCGGAAGCGGCTCTCCCTCCCCCGTCATGGGGAAGCTGTTCGTTATGCGGTGGATCTCCGGGCGCACGCGAAACGACCCCAGCACCTCCGCGATCTCGTCGTTGCATGCGACCAGCGCCGCTGCACGGGAGAGCGTCGCTCGCGCCCACCAGCGCTTCACAGGCGAGAGCGTGGCGATGAAATCCGGAAACGCGCCCCCGACGAACGACATCACGAGACGGCGCCCCTGCATGGCGGTCAGCGTCGCGAACACCGAGCCCAGCCAGAAGGAACGATAGCTGGCTGAGATGTAGTGGAAAACGTCGCTGTCGGACGCCGCGACGGCCGACCGAAGCTCGAGGACCTCTCGCATCCTGTTGGACGTGTCGAAGCTCGTGACGTTCGCCCCGTCGGGCCTGCCGTGTCCGAGGTTGAAGATCTCCACGCGACACCCGGCACTCTGGAGGGCCGATTCCATCTGCGTGAGAAGCGTGGCGACCCCGCCGAACGGCGGCGGGTAGTGGCCGACGAGCGTCACCCCGAGCGACATTGCGTCTCCCCGCCTCAGGATGTCCTGAAGACCTGGCGCGTCGTGAAGCACTCGATCGCCTTCAGGGTCATGAGCGTGCCTGCGTAGAGCTCATCGAAGGGGATCGGCGACCGCCCGCCCTCCCGGATGGCGCCGAGGACGGCCTTCATCATCTGAGGCTGGCCCTTGTTCTGTGACGCGAGCCGCTTGACCGAGGGCTTTCCGCTGCCGTAGATTCTGAGTTCCTTGAAGTCGTTCAGCACGGCTGTCGTGCCCGCCCTGTAGATCTCGATGTACTCCTTCGGCAGCGACTTCCCGCCGTTCGCGAAGTACGAAACGGTCCCGATGGAGCCGTTCTCGAATCGGAGCGAGATGTTGACAGTGTCGCCGAGGTGCTCCGGCTCCTCCATCTGGGTCGCGTAGACCTCGACCGGGAGCGAGCCGTTCATGAAGATGAGATAGTCGACGAAGTGACACGCCTCGCCGATGATCCGTCCTCCGCCGATCTCCGGCTGCTGCATCCACTTGTCGGCGGGCATCGAGCCGGCGTTGACGCGGTAGATCATCGACATGGGTCCCTCGCCCAGACGCTCCTTCAGTGCGACGGTCAGCGGCGAGAACCGACGATTGTAGCCGACCATGAGCATCGGAGGTTTCTCGCCGCTCGCCGGCTCTCTGAGTTCACCTGCGATCTCCTCGAGTTCCTCGACCGTGAGGCAGAGCGGCTTCTCGACGAAGACGTTCCGCCCCGCCTTCAAGGCCTTCATCACGTACTCGGCATGCGTGTCGTGCCGCGTCGCGACGAAGACCGTGTCAATCGACCCATCATCCCAAATGTCGGCGTCGTTGGATGTGCAGAACTCGAAGCCGTAGCGGTCGGCCACCGACCTCGCGCCCGTCCCGGTCGCGGTCATAACGCCCTTCAGCGACACGCCCTTCTCACCCACGTTCGGTAGCAGGTTGTTCATCGCGTAGCTTCCGGCTCCTATGAAGGCGACGTTGATGTCCCCGTCGGTCTTCGTCCCGCCGGTCTCGATTCGATTCGACGGTGCGGGCTTCGTCACGTCGTATTCGATGAGCATGCCGAGATACTGCTCGTCGCCATCGAGAATGAGGTCGTAGGCCTTCGGCGCGTCCTCCAGCGAGAAGCGATGGGTCGTGATGTAGTCGAGATCTATGCGGCCGGTGTGGATCAGGTCCTGGAAGGCCTGCATGTTCCGGTTCTCGGTCCACCGGACGTAGTCGACCGGGTAGTCATGGCCGCCCTCTTCGTAGTCCGGATCGTAACGTCCGGGACCGTACGAACAGGACATGCGGAGATCGAGCTCCTTCTTGTAGTACGTGTCGCGCTCGAAGTCCGTCGGGACGTTCCCCACGATGACGACGACGCCCTTCCTCTTGAGAAGCTCGCCGGCCATGTTGATCGGCTGGTCGCTCGACGTGGCGGCCGTGATGATGACGGCGTCGGCTCCGATGCCGTCGGTCAGCTCGTGCACCTTCTGCGCGAGACCGGGCGCGCCGGTCGTGAAGGCAGCGTCCGCGCAGTGCTCCCTCGCCAGCTCGACGGGCTCCTCGCGGACGTCGATGCCGATGACCTTCTGACCGGCGGCGCGGGCCATCAGACCGGTCAGCTGTCCAAGGAGCCCCAGACCGATCACGATGACGGTCTCGCCGAGGCGGAGGTCGGCTTGGCGAAGACCCTGAAGAGCGATCGCGCCGACTGTGTTGTAGGCGGCGCGGTCGAGCCTCGCATCCTCGGGGAGTTTCACACAGAGGTTCGAAGGGACGACGACGTACTCGGCGTGATTGGCATATCCGGCTCCCCCGCAGGCGACGCGGTCCCCGGGCGCGAATGCAGTGACGTCGGGCGCGACCTCGACGACCTCGCCCGCGCAGCTGTAACCCAGGGGCGAGTGCGCGTCGAGCTTCTTCATGACGGCCCTGTAGGTCTGGACGACGCCCTTCGTCTTGAGCGTCTCGAGCACCTGCCTGGCCTGCGCCGGACGCTCCTTCGCCTTCCCGATGTAGCTCTTCCTCGCGGCGCTCACGGTGCTCGACTCGGTGCCGGCACTGATGACCGAGAAGTGAGACCTCACGAGCACGGTCCCTGGCGCGACGACCGGCGTCGGGACGTCGAGAATGCGCGGCTTGCCTTCCTTGAGCTTCTGCGTGAGCTGCCTCATGAACCAGGGGTCCCTTCTACCGATTCTCACGAACAACGAACTTCGCCTTGCCTGACTCCATCATGTCGATGTCCTGAGTTCGGATGATCTCGATCTTCATCTCGCCGAAGAAGAGCCTCTCCAGACGTTCCCGAATCGTGTCCGCCACTGCGGCCACGGCCTCCTCATCCGCATCGATACGTACAACAATCGTGCCATCGTCCACTTGTGCCACCTGCGACCGCCTGACGCCGGACAGATCCTGGAAGTTCCAGCTGACAGCGCTCGGTGAGATCCTCCGGCCCGTGGGCGTCTCGAGCCAGTCCTGGAGCTTCGTGATCACCGGCTCTATGAGGGGAAGCGTCCGCCCGCACGGGCAGGTGGCCGAGGGTTTGAATGTGAGGACGTCACCGAGCCTGTACCGCACGAACGGCATGACGCGGTTCATGAGAGAAGTCAGGAGGGCCGGTTCCGAGGCCGGCAGGATGCCGAACTGACCCTCTGCGAATCCATCGACGAGCGAGAGATGATATCCCTCGCTGTCACACTGCGACGCGGAGATGAGTCGCTCGGCACAGCCATAGAGCCCCCGGATCGGAGCGCCGAAGACACGGGACACAATGGCCCTCTGATGGTCGAGCATCGGCTCGCTGGAGAACCACACCGCCTTCGGTTTCCACTCGAGGGACCTTCCCTCGTCGGCACAGAAAGACGAGAGTATCTCGAGAGACGAGGGATATCCCATGATGAAGTCGGGGCGGTGTCGCTCGAGGACGTCAACGTAGACCATCGCGGTGTCGCGGTTCAGATGGAATGTGGAGAAGTAGAGGCGACGGTCGATCCACGAAACACGCCACGGCTTCTGCGGTGAGGAGTCCGAAATCGGCACGATAGGATCGCCCACGAGACGGGCGATCCAGTCACCCTGCTTGTAACCCGACCAGACGTTCCTTCTCCACCACAACGCGTCCGTCCTCGTGAACGTGTCGATGCTCATCCTGGTCGTGAACGGCGAACCAGTGGTCCCGGACGTGATCGTCTTCACGATGTCGTCCGTGCCTGGCTCGTCAGACTGGAATGCCTCAGGGTCGTCGACGATCTCGAACCTCTCGATGATCGGAAACTCCGCGAGGATCGCGAAGATGTCGGAGTCAGAATGCTCGATGTCTCCAAGCAGACGCGAGTACTCCCTGTATCGGGGAACCGTTCTCACTGCGTGGGAGAGGATACTCCGGAGTCGGTCCGCCACCAGCTCGACCTGTTCCTCGCGGGGAAGCCGCTCCGTGAACTCGATGCTCGCGAGATACCTGTTCCAGGCGGACTTCCGGAGGAGATTCCTCACGCCGAACGCGTTGACCGCGACGGTCTGTCCCCATACCGGAAGCGCGTTGTACAGCCGTCCGGCGCTCCGTTTAGTCAGGTCTCGTCGTGACACGTTCGCTCCCTGGGCGAGCTTGGCGGAGGCGCCCCGTGGCCCCCGTAGATCGTCATGCTGTGGTCCTGAACCGGTCCAACTGTTCTGAGTAGTACTGCTCCACGGAGTCCGCCACGTTCTCCCATGCGTAGTTCGCGACGGCGAACTCGCGGTAGCGGTACGGATCCTGGTCTTCGTGTCTCCACTTGATCCAGGAGCTGATCGCGTCGGCGATAGCCTTGGCCGACGTATCGCGCGTCAGCAACCGTTCGTCGAGCTGTCCCAGTATCTCCGGTGTCGCACCGGCGGGCGTTCCGATGACCGGGAGATTCGCAGAGAGCGCCTCGACCGTCACGATCCCGAAGCCCTCAAGCGCGGCCGTCGGCAGCACGAAGAGGTCGGCAGCCTGGTAGTGCTTGATAAGGTCTTCATCGACAACACGTCCCAGAAGCCTGACTGAGTCCCCGATGCCGAGATCCTCCGAGAGCCTGCTAAGGTCGTCGAGCAACGGTCCTCCTCCACAGACCACAAGCCTGAGCGCCCGGCCGTCCCGCGCGACGGTCGTACGGACGATGGCGAGCGCCTTCAGCAGGTTCTCGAGTCCCATCCGCGGCGCGAGGCGACGGACCGTCAGAAGCTGAAGGCCGTCAGGATCGAGTCCGAGCTCGAGCCTGAGTGCGTGTTTGTCACCCCCGGGCTTGAAGCGATCGGTTTCGACGCCGCTTGGGATGATCTTCACCTTGTCGATATCGACATGCGGGAAGTGAGTTCTGATGTTCGCCTTCGTGAACTCGGAGAGGACCAGAATGCCCTGGGCCTCCGCAAGCACGCCGGACTCGAAGCGACGCTGAGAGCGTTCGAAGAACTTCGCGATGGCGCGGCGCAGCGGATTCCGCTCGCCTGTGAGCTGCCGCTCCATGTCGAAGCGATACTCGAGGAATGACGGCGCGTGATAGGTCGGAATCTGACAGACCGCACGCCCCTCCTTGCTCCGAGCAAGTTTGAGGCCGAGATGCGTATCGTGGATGCCGAGAACGTCGACCGGATGCTCCGCTGCGAGCCGCAGGAAGATCGCATAGCACCGATTCAGGTGCTGGTAGGTACTGTAGATGGGGTTCACCCGCCGATAAGTGTAGCGGTGCACGCCGATTCCCTCGATCGAGCTCGACCCCGCGTTCTCCGGGGACAGGGCCCGGGAAATCACGTCCACCCGGTGACCCCTCGCCACCAGACGCCGTCCCAGCTCGTAGATGTACGTATACGTACCACCGATGTGCTCGGGGTACATGCCGCGGTGGACCCACACAATATGCATGGCGCCATTCTAGCGAAGGTGTCGAAGCAGTGTCAACGTCGCCGGGCTGAAGGTCCGCGGTCGGAGGACAACGTACCGTTGTGACCGTGGCTATGGACGTCCGGTTCCCCACTAAAACTCACAGGCGGGAGAATGCTCTCTCGTCCGTTGCACAGCACGGCGAGTGGTCTCCGTCAGGTTGACACACGGCAGGGCGACGACTACCATTTGAGTGTGTGACCGTGCTTCACACTTGAGGATCCGCGGGTGCTCAAGAATGAACGGCACGGACGTCCGCGGCCCGGCGAGATCGCCTTTCGGAGAGAACATGAATGCCCTGTCTTCCGTTCCTGCCAAAGCCCGAGGCGGCGCCTCGAGGTCGAGGACACACGTCAGATGGATGATGCTGTGCGGAGCCACAGGTCTGACAGCATCGGCTGCTCTTCTCGTCTGGCTGATTGCGAGCAATCCCTTCTTCGCCGACAGTGTCGCATTCACCTTGCTCTTCTTCGTCGCGCTCCCGCTGGTGCTGTTCGCCGTCCTGGGACTCATCATCGGGACGATTGTGGCCGCAGTCGGATCGAGCGCGAGGGGCGCCGGAGCCGGCCGTACGCGTCGGTGGTTCATCGTGACCCTCATCCTCGCGGTGACCATCGCCCTGGGCGGGAAGGGGGTCGAGGTCATGACGACCCGGTCCGGCCCGCCGAGTCTCAAGGTGGCGCTCATCGGCGTCGACGGCGCGACCTGGAAGGTCGTCGATCCGATGCTCCGGAGCGGCAGGCTGCCGAATCTCGCCTCGCTCGTCGAGGAGGGCTCCTCGGGCGTTCTCATGTCGGTCTCACCCATGTTCTCTCCCCGCGTCTTCACGACGATCGCGAGCGGCAAGGTCGCCGACAAGCACGGTGTCCAAGGCGCATCCGACACGACGACAGACGCCGTGCTCGTCAAACGGGTCTGGGACATCCTCTGGGAGCAGAACGAATGGGACTACGGCCTCTTCGAGTGGTACGTGACGGCCCCACCGTTCGCGAGTCCCAACGGGTTCAACATTCCTGGTCCGCCGGCCATCGGCATCGAGACCGTTCCGGAGGAGCTCTGCTTCGTCAAGGAGATTGAGGAGAACGCCGGCGGCGCGCAGAGCGGCCCCCTCGGTATGGCAGGCCTCGCCCTGCGGTCGGCTGCGCACGGAGCCACCGTGTCTCGGGTCGTCGAACTGGCCGAGGTAGCATTGCTCAGGTTCCAAGGGGCATCGAGGCTCGATACCTACCGCAGGGAACATGATGTCATTGTGGGGCTCGCCACCGACGCCGCCCTGTGGCAGTTGAGGCGCGGCGACATAGAGGTCCTCGCTGGCGTCTACCGCTCCACGGACCGTCTCTCGCACGCCTACTGGCGATACTACGAGCCGGAGGAGTTCTCAGATACCGACCCAGCCGCTCTCGACCGCTACAGAGGTACGATCGAGGACATCTACGCGGCCGTCGACGAACAGTTCGGCAGGCTTCGCCGGTACCTCGGTCCGGATGGGATCATGATGATCGTCTCCGACCACGGTTTCCGTCCGCACCTGACAGTGCTCGCGGAACCCTTCTCATTCCGCACCGAGACGCTCCTCACGGAGTTCGGCGTGGACTATAGCGATCTTTCGTACGTCAACCTCGGATACGGCTTCTACCTGCAGCCCCTGACGACCGATGAAGAGAAGAATGCGTCGCGCCGCGAGGAGCTGGCGCGACTTTTCGCCTCGGCGTTCATTGCGGACACCGGCGATACGGCGTTCATGGTCTCGAATGTGGACGAGCCAGGTACCGGCGACGACTACGTGAAGGTCCACGCGACCAGACCTCTCCTGGCGGCGGCTCCGCGCGACCCGGAGATCGTGACAGCGAACGGGAGGTCCATCAGGACCACGGAGTTCCTGACGCCTACCGAGATCAGCGGTGCGCACGACTTCGACGGGCTCATCGTGGCCTGCGGCCCACCCTTCATACCAGGCGGGGACATCAGGGATGCCGACATCTTCGACGTGACTCCGACGCTCCTGGTGGCGCTCGGACTTCCGGTGGCGTCCGACATGGACGGAACGCCGCTCGTCTCCGCGATGACCCCGGAGTTCCTCGCGGAGCACCCACACACGGTCATCGAGAGCTACGAGACAGAGGTGAGAACGAAGAAGGAACACAGCAGCATGGACGAGATGTCCGAGGAGATGAAGGAGCAGCTCCGCTCCATCGGCTACATCGAGTAGCTCGGCCCGCCTCAGAAGCACACATCGACTTCGACGCTGACATCCCTCGCCGCGTCCCTCATCCGTTCCCGCAGCATCCGTTCGTACGCCGCGCCGTTCCGACGCGCATGGTCGACCGCATTGACGGCGTCGGGGATGCGCTTCTCGAGCACGGTGATGAGCCGCGCGACGACCTTCGGGTAGAGGTTCATCCGATCGACGAGCACTCTTGACGCGCCCGCCTCCGACAAGGCCTCGAGCATCTCCGCGACCGCCTCGTCGCTGTCGGATATGCCCGGCAGCACGGGTCCGAAGAACGCCCATACATGAAGGCCCTGCCGGGCAAGCTCCCGCATCGCCGCGAGGCGCCGCGCGGGCGGCGGCGCGCCCGGTTCGAGCACGGCGGCGACGTCCGGCTCGAGGGTCGTGACCGTGAAGCCGACCTCCGCATCATCGAGCTCGCGCAGGATGTCGGCGTCGCGCACGACCAGGTCGGACTTCGTCAGGACCCCGACGCTGAACGACCGCGCTCCGGCCATGACCTCGAGGCACGAGCGGGTCAGCAGCCTGCGGCGCTCCTCCTCCTGATAGGGGTCGCACACCGTACCGAGCGATACGCGACCGGGGTGCCTCCTCCGAACTTCGCGGGCCAGCACCTCCGCCGCGTTCACCTTGACACCG